>JBAXFZ010000004.1:0-29336 GCA_037139685.1 Bacteroidota bacterium | reverse complement strand
TGTAAAAATGTTTAGTATCTGTTGCAAAAGTACGAATATAACCCGCAAATGATTTTCTAAATGGTCAGAATAGCCTATTTTTGTACCTTCCTAAATAAAAAACCAGATGAAATCCCAGCATGTTCAGGTACGATTTGCCCCCAGTCCCACGGGCCCTCTTCACATAGGCGGAGTACGCACAGCACTGTATAACTTTTTATTTGCCAGGCGTTTGGGCGGGACTATGATCCTGCGCATCGAAGATACCGACCAGAACCGTTTTGTACCCGGCGCAGAAAAATATATCGTTGAATCACTCCGCTGGTGCGGTCTTGATTTTGATGAAAGTCCTGAAAACGGAGGTCCCCATGCCCCTTACCGGCAGTCCGAAAGGTCGGAAATTTACAGGAAATATATCCATCAGCTCACTGAAAAAGGGCATGCTTACTATGCGTTTGATACAGAGCCGGAACTGGAACTCATGCGGGAGCAGGCCAGGTCTGCGGGTTCAAAAACCTTCCAGTATGACCAGCAAACACGCAAGGTTTTAAAAAACTCTGTATCCCTTCCGCCTGCCGAAGTACAATCATTACTAGCTGCAGGAACTCCGTTTGTCATCCGCATAAAAATCCCGGAAAATGAAATAATAACCGTCCACGACCTCATCAGGGGCGAGGTAACAGTTAACACCGCCAATCTAGACGATAAAGTTCTTTTCAAATCAGACGGATTGCCAACCTACCACCTGGCCAATGTTGTAGACGATTACCTCATGAAGATCACGCACGTGATCAGGGGTGAGGAATGGCTTCCCTCCGCCCCTCTTCACCTGCTCCTTTACCGCTTTTTCGGCTGGGAGGATATCATGCCCAAATTTGCCCATCTCCCGCTGATCCTTAAACCCGATGGCAACGGGAAATTAAGCAAGCGAGATGGCGACAGGCTTGGATTCCCTGTTTTTCCTACAGCCTGGGAGGATCCCAAAACAGGTGAATTGTATTCCGGTTACCGGGAATCGGGCTACCTGCCTGAAGCCGTAGTTAATATACTTGCACATCTCGGATGGAACCCAGGTATTGAGCAGGAACTTTTCACAATGGAAGAATTGATCGGACAGTTCTCACTGGAACGCGTCGGCAAACACGGCTCCAAATTCGATCCCGAAAAAGCCAGGTGGTTTAATCACCAGTATATTCAAATGAAATCGGATGACGAGCTGGCACAGATCATGGAACCATTCCTGCAGAAACACAGTGTTACGGCTACCCCTGGCTATATCCATTCCGTCATCCACCTTGTGAAGGACCGCGTTTCCCTGATCCCCGAATTATGGGACAATTCCTGGTATTTCTTTGTCAGGCCCGGACAATATGATCAGCAGGTTTATAAGAAGATCTGGCAGGAGGGCACAACCGGCTGGATAACCGACCTTGCCCGGGAGCTCAGCCACCTGGAGCTTTTTAATAAGGATACCATCCATGACCTTGTGCAGGCTTATACAACCAGTACCGGGGTAAAAATGGGCCAGCTGATGAATCCCCTCCGCCTGCTGACCGTTGGTTCAAACCAGGGACCCGGCATGATGGAAATGGCGGCTTTGCTGGGCAAAGAAGAATTCCTTGCAAGAATAACCATCGGTCTCGAAAAGATCAAACAGCTTTAAACCTGTATTACCTGATAAGGAAAACTGCTGAAATCACTGTAGCTTTAGGCAGCATTCAGGACTTTAGCAGTTAACACACACTTACAATCAGAACCCAATCCCGATTACTTTTTTAATATTGTTTGCACTAAACCGTTAATGTTATTCAATGGAAAAAGGAATGGCTGCAAACGATAACAATGCAAAGGTGATCATCTTCTACTATAACTTCAATTGCCCGATAAGTCCGCCTAAGCATCCACACCGGCAAATCATGAAATATCTGACAGGATCGATGGTAGAACAAAAGAGTCTGTCCCGGTAAAATCAGGACAGACTCCATGTATGTAAAACCAGCACAAAATGCGACTATATTGTGGCAGTTCCCCTTTTTTTCACGATAAACATACCACCGAAAGCGACAAGGGAAAAACATAAAATAATCAATCCCCATTGCGAAAGCGCGGGAACCGACGAAGGACCGGGAGAGACACTTCCGAATGTCATATTATCATAGGCACAATTGTTGTCATTACCTGTGAAAACAATAGATCTGGCAATTCCGGAAAAGGGCATCGAAGCAACATCCCAATTGCAATAAAAAGCCGGCGGACAACCAACGTTTTGAAAGTTTATCCCGATCGGCAGGCTGGCAAGTATGGCGCCGGTGCCGTCAACTCCGTCAAAGATGTTCACAGTTCCAGCCTCGGAACTGGAATAACTGAACGAGAAAATGTCGGTAAAACCAGCCGGGATATTGACCACCCCGGGTCCACCATCAAAAAACAAAAAAAAATCCGGAGAAGGCACATTGATTACAGGCTGGGCGACCATATTTGCTGCTGCAGCACTACTACTGAATGAAATCCCGTAGTCAGTTCCTGAGGATCCTCCGGAAGCAACCCCGCCATTGTAAAAATTAAGAAGATATTCTCCAATTCCTGTTACTCCTTCAAAATCGAGCATGATCGCACTCCCCGGGCTCAAACGAGCGTGATGGCCCGCATCCGCCACGGGTTTGACCTTTTTCGGCGATGATGCTGATGGAATGAAATACAATCGGGTTGGCCGGACCTGTGCTGATAGTACAATTACAATACACATGAATCCCAGGAAAGAAAATAATTTTTTCATACGCTGACTTTTTAGATAGTTTATAGGAATAGTAAAACAAGTTCTGCAAAAAACAGCTAATTCTTCTGCTGCGAATCCGCTTCAACACGAGTCAGGGAGATCAGGGCAAAGGAAACACAATAATAACACTAAAACCTGGTTCAGATAGCAGGTTACCGTAAATAAATAATAATAAAATGCCGGCCAATCGTACAAAACATCAATTTTTGACAATTGAAACTAAATAAAACCATTTTTTGACCTTGTTGAAACCAAACAGAAAAGACCACTCAGGCTATACCGCACGAGTCTGGTAAAAGATTAACTGCGGGCAACATTCAGCTGGAACAATTCAGGATAGGCGCCGTATTTAACATAAGCAACTGGCCGGCAATGTTATAGTAAAGATTGCAGGGAACAAATTTGGAGATGATTTCAGGGAAAAAATCAGGAACGTGAAATGCGAAATTTTCATCCCATTATAGAAAATCCTCCTGATCAATAAAAACCGTCCAAATCTTAAAAAAGTGTACGCAATCGTGTCCCCCGAACCATAAAAAAACCCCGTAAATCATTGATTTACAGGGTTTCGATTGTTGTCCGACTAGGGGTCGAACCTAGACTCTAATGATCCAGAATCATTTGTGTTGCCAGTTACACCATCGGACAATCTGAGTGCAAAATTAATAAAATTTTAACTCGGTTGTCAAGTTTTATTTAACTTTTTCTGCTTTAGCCCATGAATCTTTTAAAGGAACCACGCGGTTAAAGACCAGTTTCTGCGGGGTTGAATCCTTATCGACCGAAAAATAGCCGGTCCGCTCGAACTGGTACTTCTCAAGGATCTGCGCATTTTTAACCGCCGGCTCGACTTTTGCGGTGATCACCTTCAGCGAATCGGGGTTCAGGTAATCCTTATAGCTTTTACCCTCTTCAATATCATCGGGGTTCTCCTTGACAAAAAGCCGGTCGTACAGTCTCACCTCGACATCAACGGCTGTAGTAGCGGAAACCCAGTGCAGGGTCCCCTTTACCTTGCGGTTGCTGTCGGGCATCCCGCTTTTGGTCAGGGGATCATAGGTGCAGTGAATTTCCGTGATTTTGCCCGTTTCGGGGTCCTTCACGACACTTTCACACCTGATGATGTAAGCAGCCTTCAGCCGCACTTCGCGGCCCGGAGCGAGGCGGAAAAACTTATTGGGGGGTTCTTCCATAAAATCATCCCGTTCGATGAAAAGTGTCTTTGAGAATGGCATTTTGCGCCTTCCCTTCGATTCGTCTTCGGGGTTGTTCACCGATTCCAGCTCTTCCACCTGGCCATCGGGATAATTATCGAGGACGATCTTTACCGGGTCAAGCACCGCCATCACGCGGTTGGCCTGTCTGTTCAGGTCTTCGCGGATGCAGAATTCAAGCAGGCTCACATCGATCACGTTGTCGCGTTTGGCAACCCCGATGGTTTCGGCAAAATTCCTGATCGATTCGGGCGTGAAGCCTCTCCTGCGCAGCCCGCAGATGGTAGGCATGCGCGGGTCATCCCAGCCGTTAACATAGCCCTGCTGCACCAATTCCAGCAATTTGCGTTTGCTCATCACGGTATAGGTCACATTGAGCCTGGCAAATTCGATCTGCCGCGGGGCGTAGATCCCGATTTCCCTGATAAACCAGTCGTAAAGCGGGCGGTGAACCTCGAACTCGAGGGTGCATATGGAGTGGGTGATGCGCTCGATCGAGTCGGACTGCCCGTGGGCGAAGTCGTACATCGGGTAGATGCACCACTGGTTTCCTGTACGGTGGTGATAGGCGTGAAGTATGCGGTACAGCACCGGGTCGCGCATGTGCATGTTGGGGGATGCCATATCGATGCGGGCCCGAAGCACCCGTGTACCATCGGGGAACTCACCCTTCCGCATCCGGGTAAACAGGTCAGCGTTCTCTTCAACCGACCGGCTCCTGAAGGGACTCTCCTGCCCCGGCCGTGTTGGCGTTCCGCGGGTTTCGCTGATCTCCTCGGCTGTCATGTCACACACATAGGCCTTTTCCTTCCGGATCAGGATCATGGCATATTCATAGAGTTGTTCGAAGTAATCGGAGGCGTAAAACAACCGGTCTTCCCAGTCAAATCCAAGCCATTTCACATCTTCCATGATCGAATCGACATATTCCACATCCTCCTTTACGGGGTTGGTATCGTCGAAACGCAGGTTGGTCATTCCCCGGTACTTGTTGGCAAGGCCGAAATTAAGGCAGATCGACTTGGCATGGCCGATGTGCAGGTACCCGTTCGGTTCAGGCGGAAAGCGGGTATGAACACGCCCTTCGTTGACCCCTGTGCGGATATCCTCTTCGATGATCTCTTCAATGAAATTGAGCGACCGGCTTCCCTTGTCTTCCGGGAGTTTTACTTCTTCCATAACATCACAATATTAATTTCAGCCAACGTGGTAAGGCCTTTATCTCCTTTTATAACTGTCCCTGTGATAAGCTGATTAATCTGCAAACTTACTACAATTTAAAAAACTGCCGGCCTGGTTTCGGGGAATTTGGTAATTTAGACGGTTGAAAAAATCAGGTTATGGGTACAATTCTGCTTGAAGGGATGGAGTTCTTTGCATTTCACGGCTGTTTTAAAGAGGAACAGATCATTGGCACCAGGTTCGTTGTCGACCTGGCAGTTGAGGTTGACACTTCGGTTGCGGAGCAATCGGACAGCCTGCATGACACAGCCGATTACGTAGGCCTGTACAGGTGCGTGAAACGGGAGATGGAGCAGAAATCGCATTTGCTGGAACACCTGGCCAGGCGAATTCTCGATGCCATCTGCCTTGAATATCCCGCCATCAGTGCAATTGATCTGAAGATCGCCAAGATCAACCCGCCGATGGGAGGGAAAATGCACCAGGTGAGCTTCAAAACCCAATGGAAGAAATGATTTGCAAATCATTTCAAAACTTTTTGTAATTTTGCGCCTGCAATTAGAATGGTTTCGTGGCCGAGTGGCTAGGCAGCGGTCTGCAAAACCGTCCACAGCGGTTCGACTCCGCTCGAAACCTCCCCTACCCGTTTCTTTATGGAACGGGTTTTTTTTTTGCCCGCCCGAAAACCTGTAAAATAAGGGGGATGGGAATTTCAGATCTCAGATTTCAGATTTCACATTCAAACAACTCAAAACTTTAACTGATTTTCCATCTGAAATGTGGAATCTGAAATCCGAAATGTGAAATGTGAAATGTGAAATCCTTGACCTTCCCCAGGAAATTCCTCTTGATCCGTTACTTCCCCCTGGGATAGAGCATATACTCGCTGATAAACACCAGCAGCAGGGTGAAGGCGCTGCTCAGGAACACGCGCACGAGGGTCGCGCCAAACTCGCTGAGGCGGAAAATCTCAAGGTAGAAGAGCGCAAAATGGTGTATCAGCACCAGGATGATCGAATAGTAGAGAAACCATTTAATCCCCTGGTTCCTCAGCGATGGGGTATCCCCGATAAGCGACTCCGGCCCGGAAGAGATGGTTGTGATCACGAAGGGACGGAAAAAGGCCATGATCACGCAGGCCGCTGCATTCAGCCCGATGGTGTTGGTGAAGATATCGACACTGATTCCCAGGAAAAAGGAGGTGACCAGGAGCAGCCAGCCGGGAATTCCAAAGGGCATCAGCAGGATGAAATAGATGTAAAAGTAGGGATTGATGTACCCCCCCAAGTTGATATGATTCAGGATCAGCACCTGGAGAAAGACCAGGAAAAAAAACCGGATGACGTTAAAAAAGACGGTTCTTGAAGTCATTACTGTGTTTTAAAGGAGGCTTTTAAATCATCTTTTTCCTTGCGCATCAGGTCAACAACAACCTCAACATATCCAAGGCTGTTGAAATCGGTAGAGAAGAGGATCTCCCCGTTGTTGAAATTCTCATCCTGGACCCGCGTAAAATCGGAGATGGTCCCGATCAGCAGTCCTTCGGGGAAAATATCCGAATTCCCGCTGGTAATGATGGTATCTCCCTTCACGATGATAACATGTTTCGGAATCTCCTTGACCTGCCCCTTGCGGTAGCTTCCCCCGTTCCATTCGATATTCACAAGCTGGTTGTTTTTCTTGAACTTCCCAGAGATGCGGCTGTCCTTGTTCAGCATCGACATGATCCAGCTGAAATGGGGAGATACGCTCACGACCTGTCCCACGATTTTATTGCCGAGGATCACCCCCATGTGGTTGACAATGCCATGGAGAGAACCCTTGTTGATCATCAGGTAATTGTTCCGCTTGTTTGTTGAGTTGCTGATCACCTTGGCGCTGATATACTTGTACTCGAGGTTCACGATGGAATCCTTTTTGTAGAAAATATTGCGGTCGGTCACGTAAAAGGCCTCCGGGATGCGCGAATGGAGTTTGGCCATCTCCTCGATTAGCACCCGGTTGTTTTTACGCAGTGAAAAATACTCCGATATCCCGTTAAACATGCCGTTAACAGATCCCGAAACGGCATTTGACACCGAATAGAGGGAGCTCCCCTGGAATTCATTGTAGTTGAAAAGCAGAACCAGCGAAAAGGTCTCCAGCAGCAGGAAAAGGAAATAGAAATAGTGCTCCCGGAAAAATAAATAAAGATTCCGCATGGTACCTCTTACTTGATGAGGAACGTAAACTTGTCAAAGTTTTTCAGGGCGATGCCGGTTCCACGGGCCACGGCACGTAAAGGATCTTCGGCAACATGAACTTTCAGTTTGGTCTTCAGGTGGAGGCGCTTGTCGAGTCCCCTGAGCAAAGCACCGCCGCCGGTAAGGTAAATGCCGGTTTCGAAGATATCGGAGGCCAGTTCGGGGGGGGTCATCTCCAGCGCATTCAGCACCGCAGCCTCGATTTTTGCCACCGATTTATCGAGGCAATGGGCAATTTCGGCATGGTTTACGATCACCTCTTTCGGGATGCCCGTAAGCAGGTCGCGCCCGTGCACGGCATAGTCAGGGGGGGGATTGTCGATATCGGCCAAAGCGGCGCCGACTTCGATCTTAATCCGTTCGGCTGTACGTTCCCCGACATTGATATTGTGCTGTTTGCGCATGTATTCCTCGATGTCGGCATTGAACTCATCGCCGGCAATGCGGATCGATTTGTTGTTCACGATCCCGCCCAGGGCGATCACGGCAATTTCGCTGGTGCCGCCGCCGATGTCGATCACCATGTTGCCGATCGGTTCAAGCACATCGATCCCGATCCCGATAGCAGCTGCCATTGGCTCATGGATCAGCCTGACCTCCTTGGCGCCGGCCTGTTCGGCAGAGTCCTTTACAGCACGTTCCTCCACTTCGGTAATCCCTGAAGGGATGCAGATAACCATTTTGAGTGCAGGCGGAAACCACGATTTACGTAGGTCGATCATCTTGATCATGGCACGTATCATGTGTTCGGCAGCCTGGAAATCGGCAATAACCCCTCCCCTGAGCGGCCGGATTGTCTTGATGTTTTCGTGGGTCTTGCCATGCATCATCTGGGCCTTTTTACCAACCGCGATGATTTTGCCGGAGCTACGCTCTATGGCAACGATCGAGGGTTCATCAACAACTACCTTGTCGTTATATATGATGATTGTATTGGCAGTTCCTAAATCGATGGCTATTTCTTTTGTGAATAATCCCATTTTTGAAAATTTATTGAAAGTCCTTTATTTTCTTCAGTGTTTAAAATGCCGTATCCCGGTCAAAACCATCGGCATATCGTGTTCGTCGCAATAATTCACCGAATCAACATCGCGGATTGATCCGCCCGGCTGTATCACGGCTGTAATGCCCGCTTCATGTGCAATCTCGACACAATCGGCAAAGGGGAAAAATGCGTCGGATGCCATCACCGAACCTGCCGGCTCGAACCCGAAGGCGTGAGCCTTGATGACTGCCTGGCGGAGAGCATCCACCCTTGAAGTCTGTCCCATTCCGCTACCTATAAGCTGCCTGTTTTTAACCAGGACAATGGTATTGGATTTCAAATGTTTTACAATCTTATTGGCAAAAATCAACTCATCCGTCTCCTGTGAAGTCGGTTTTTTCCTGGTTACATACTGGAAATCAGGTTCCGACTCGGTTTTAAGGTCCCTCTCCTGTTCAAGCACGCCATTCAGAATGGACTTAAATTGCCGGGATGAGCCTTCGAATGAATTTTTTTGCAAAATTATTCTATTTTTCTTTGATTTTAAGCGATCAAGGGCATCATTTTCATAGCCCTCGGCAATTAAAATTTCAAAAAACAGCTTGTTAAGCTCCTCTGCCGTCTCCATCGTGATTGTACCATTGGCAATGATGATGCCGCCGTAGGCTGAAACCGGGTCGCAAGCCAGGGCATCCAGGTAGGCCGCTGTCAATGACGAACGGCTGGCAACCCCGCATGGATTGGTGTGTTTGATGATGGCAACGGTCGGTTCGGCAAATTCGGCGATCAGGTTGATGGCCGAATCAACATCAACCAGGTTGTTGTACGACAGCTCCTTTCCGTGCAGTTTGGTGAAGACGCGCTCCAGCTCTCCGAAATAGGTGCCCTGCTGGTGCGGATTCTCGCCGTACCGCATGGCCACAGGGGTAAGAATGCTTTGCTTGAATACCCGGATATCCTCCGTTCGGTTGAAATAGTTGAATATCATTGTATCGTAATGCGAAGAAACATTAAAGGCCTGGGCGGCAAAGCGGCGGCGGTCGGCCAGGTTTGTAACCCCGCTGTTCTTCTCAAGGATCTCAAGCAGGGGTCCGTAAAAATCCGAAGAGGGAATTACAGCCACATGGGCATAGTTCTTGGCGGCTGCCCTGATCAGGCTGATGCCCCCGATATCGATTTTTTCGATGATCTCTTCCTCACTCCCTCCCCCTGCAACGGTTTGTTCAAACGGGTAGAGATCAACGATAACCAGGTCGACCGATGGAATCTCATATTTTTCAACATCATCCACATCGGCAAGCTGGTCGCGGCGCCAGAGAATGCCTCCGAAAACCTTCGGATGAAGGGTTTTTACACGCCCTCCCAGGATGGAGGGATAGGAGGTGATCGACTCTATGGAGGTTGCCTCTATTCCCCTGCCCTGCAGGAAATCATAGGTGCCTCCTGTTGAGATAATCCGGATGCCGTATAATGCAAGTTTGCGTGCAAGCTCTTCGATGCCCTCTTTACTGTAAACTGAAATGAGGGCTGATTTAATCCTGATCTGGTCGGTCATGACATGCTGTTTTGTAACAATAACTGAATACCTGCGTCTAATTCACGAAATTGGTGACCCTTTGCAATGTTACCAAAAAATACCGGATCAAACAATGGAATCGGCTATAAGGGATTAAATATTACCTTTACTGTTCATTAAATAGGGAAACAGACTTATCCATGATTTTAATATTAAGATTGGTTCGCGAAAGCTATTTGTTTGCTTTTCAAGAAATTATAGTAAACAAGGTTCGTACTATCCTCTCCCTGCTTGGCATTACGATCGGGATTTTCTGCGTGATTTCGGTTTTTACCGTATTCGATTCGATGGAAAATTCGATCCGCAAAAGCATAGCCTCGCTGGGAAGCAACGTGCTCTATATTCAGAAATGGCCATGGGCCATGGGAGGCGATTATCCCTGGTGGAAATACTGGCAGCGGCCTGAAGCTTCGCTATCCGACATGCGTGAGGTGGAGAAACGATCAAACCTTGCAGATGCAGTAGCCTATATGGTCCAGGTGAACAAAACAGTCAAATACCAGAACAATTATGTAGAAAACATAGGTGTGATGGGTGTTTCACAGGATTTTGACAAAGTCTGGAAATTTGAACTGGCCGACGGGCGCTATTTTTCGCTGACCGAATCGGCCAGCGGGAACGATATTGCCATAATCGGAGCCGAACTGGCAACCGACCTCTTCAGGGATGGTGACCCGGTTGGCAAGAAGATCAAGATTTTCGGCAGGAATATCGAGGTCGTGGGTGTGATCGCGAAGGAGGGTGAGGATTTCTTCGGTAATTCCAACGACAAGGTCGTTTATCTGCCGATCAACTACTTTAAAACCCTTGTCGATTTGCGTGATATGGGTTCGACGATTGTGGTCAAGGCCAAACCCATGGTCTCAAACGATGAGTTGCGTGATGAACTGACGGGGCTCATGCGTTCGATCAGGAAGCAAAAGCCGTCGGCCGAAGACAATTTCGCCATCAATGAAACAGACATCATTTCAAAGGGGTTCGACAGTTTATTCAAGGTGATTGCCATGGTAGGCTGGATCATCGGCGGATTTTCCCTGCTGGTCGGGGGATTCGGGATTGCCAACATCATGTTCGTGTCGGTCAAGGAACGTACCAACATCATCGGTATCCAGAAGGCACTGGGGGCAAAGAATTACTTTGTCCTGCTGCAATTCCTCTTTGAAGCCATTTTCCTCTCGCTGATCGGGGGAATATTCGGATTGCTGATCATCCTGATCCTGACCATTCTTGTCTCCAGCCTGACAAGTTTCCACCTGATCCTGACCCAGGGAAATATCTTCCTCGGCATCGGTGTCTCGGCAATCATCGGGCTTATTTCAGGTATACTGCCAGCCTACTCCGCCTCAAGACTTGATCCGGTCGAGGCCATGCGAACCGGGATGTAGATCAGAAAGGCCAGAACTGGTTATCGTTCCAGATCTTTTCCTTCAATTCGTTATCCATATCACTGAGGATTTTCAGGTGGCCGCCTTCCCATTCGGCAAGCCAGCGGTAAAGGGCCTTTTCATAGGGATCTTCCGACTCCTGCGACTGCTTTGAATAGACCTCCACGGCCTTTTTTTCAAAGTCGATCGCTGCTGAAATCGCTGCAGCCTCAAACCCGGCAGAGGAGATCTTCTGTTTCATATCCTCCGTGAGAATCAGGGTTGCAAAGCCTTCGTTGGCCAGGTCGGGCAATTCAACTTTTTTGAATGTATGATTTTTTTCATAGCTGATATACTGCTCAGCAAGAAATTTAACATGCTGGGTCTCCTCTTCAGCCATCGTCAGAAATATGTGTTTGATATCCTGATCCGGCGATTGTTCTGCAACTTTTGCATAAAAGGCATGGCCTCTCTTCTCCATGAGAATCGCCATCTTAAGAATTTCGAGTGCTTTCTGGGTTTCCATATTACTTTTGAATTTGCGATTTCAAACTTACGAAAATTTAAGCTGCAATTGCAACGGGTACCCCGGAAAGATATATCCTGGTTTTATTGAAAAAAACCATCAAAGGGCGGGATTTGTCCGTATCCCGGCATTATGGCCTGCAGAGGCTGAGGGCCTCCGCAACGGTTTCAACAGGCGGGAAACAGGATTTGCCGCGGCAAACATAAATCAGCGTCTTCCCGGGAACATGCCTTTTCCCTGGCTCTTCGGCCGGGGTTTTCATTTCTCCCCCCGAAAATATAACACCAGGCAGGTAGTACCCCGAAAATTCCTGGAGCACCTCCAGGCAGCGCTCCCCGATAATATTCACCTCAACAGCACCGGCTGTGAAATCCTGCAGCAGGCAAGCCCAGTTGGCATGAAATGCGGGATTTTTCATGATCTCCGGGACCATCTTTTTCAGCATCATCCCGGCCCTCCCGGTATATTCACTGTTTTGCACAAGGTATCCCAGTATCCACAGGTTCACGGCCATCACCGAGTTCGACGCCGGGATGACATTGTCGGAAAGTTCAACGGTTTCGCTTATCAGTTGCGGCTCTTCGCCCGACGACAGCTTAAAGAACAGCCCGTCAGCGGCAACAAAATGAGCCATGACTTCGGCCGTCAGCATTTCTGCAGCTTCGAGCCACGACGCATCAAATGTTGCCTGGTAGAGGTCAAGAAAAGACCTGGTCAGGCAGGCATAATCATCGAGGAACCCGGCGATGGCAAATGATCCTCCCTTGGCGTTCCTCCATAGTTTTCCACCGCGACCGGCCGCGTGATCCCTGTAATAGGTTGCAGCACCAACGGCTCTTTCCAGCCAGGCAGGCTTATTGAGTGCCCGGGAAGCGGTGACCAGGCCGCTGATCATCAAACCGTTCCAGCAGGTCAGTATTTTATCGTCGGTCGCCGGGCGAATCCGGCTGCCCCGTAGGGTAAAGAGCTTGTCTTTGGAAACATTTAAAAGGGCCGTCAGCTGATCTCCGGTAAGGGCATGTTTGACTGCAAAATCCTTATGACTGTGCGACATCCTGAGCACATTCATATCCGATTCCCAGTTTCCATTTTCCTCGCAGCTGAAGTATTCCAGGAAAATGCCGGCACTTTCGCCCAGGTATTTCCTGATCTCCCCCCAACTCCATACATAAAAGGTTCCCTCGCGCCCTTCGCTGTCTGCATCAAGCGAAGCGTAAAACAGCCCCGCAGTGCCGGTCAGCTCCCTGAAGACAAAGGCAACGGTCTCTTCGGTCAACTGCCTGTACCTGTATTCCCTGGTTGCCGCATAGCCATTGGCGTATAGGGAGATGAGCTGGGCATTGTCGTAAAGCATTTTTTCGAAGTGCGGCACATGCCACGAACCATCCACCGAATAACGGCTGAAGCCGCCTCCCAAATGGTCGTAAATGCCCCCCATTGCCATCCTGTCAAGGGTAAGCTGCACATAACCTGTTGCCTTTTCAATATTATGCCGGGTTCCATACTGCAGCAGGAAATCCAGGTTGGCCGGCATCGGGAATTTCGGTGCCCCGTGTGTTCCGCCATTTGTAAAGTCAAGTTCCTCCTTCCAGGCAGCAAAAATGTCGTGCAGCAAAGGGGTGGCAATTGTACCCGGACCGGTTCCGGCCCGGAACCCGGAACTCCTCTTCATTCCCCGCCCCACCTCATCCGCCTGGCTGGTGAGTTCAGCGGGACTGGAACTGTACATTTCAATAAAATAATTCATTATGTGAAGCCAGTCGCGCTTCGAAAAGTAGGTGCCGGCAAACACCGGGCGACGGTCGGGGAGGGCGATCACATTCAGCGGCCATCCTCCGCGGCCGGTTGTGGCATAGGCTGCCGACATATATACCTGGTCGATGTCGGGCCGCTCCTCGCGGTCAACCTTCACCGGTACAAAATGACGGTTCATCACCGCTGCCACCTCGTCATCTTCGAATGATTCATGTTCCATTACATGGCACCAGTGACAGGCGGCATAGCCGATGCTGATGATCAGCAACCGGTTCTCATCACGGGCTTTTGACAAGGCATCATCTCCCCATGGATACCAGTCCACGGGGTTGCGGGCATGCTGGAGCAGGTAGGGGCTAAGTTCGCTGCGAAGGTGATTGGCTGGTTTTTCCGTCATCGGCATCACGATTAATGTGCGTTTTAATCCTGGCGGAGAAAATATCGATCGCGACCTTATTCTGTCCGCCCTGGGGCACTATGATGTCAGCATAACGTTTGGTAGGTTCAATAAATTGCAGGTGCATGGGTTTTACGAAACTCTCGTAATGTTCAAGAACCTGCTGGAAGGAGCGTCCGCGCTCTTCGATGTCGCGCCTGATAATGCGCATCAGGCGGTCGTCGCCGTCGGCGTCAACGAAAACCTTGATATCCATTTTTTTCCGCAGGCGGGGGTTGGAGAGGATAAGAATCCCCTCCACGATGATGACTTTTGACGGGTTGACGGTGATTGTCTCCTTCGAACGCGCACAGGTCACATAGGAATACATGGGCATTTCGATGGGAGTGCCCGATTTCAGGGTTTCCAGCTGGTTGATGAGCAGGCTCCACTCGATGGAACTGGGGTGGTCGAAATTGATCCTGGCCCGTTCTTCGGCCGATTTATGACCGTTATCCTTGTAGTAGGCATCCTGGGGAATCACGGTAACGGCCTCTTTCGGCAGGTGTTTGATCACCTGTTTTACAACCGTCGACTTCCCGGAACCGGATCCACCGGCAATTCCTATGATCAGCATATTTTTATAATAAGAAACCCAATAACAATCCGGCCGTGATGGCACTGCCGATCAGCCCGGCGATATTCGGAGCCATTGCATGACCGATCAGGTGGTTCGTAGGATCTTCCCTGAGCCCCATTTCATGGGCGATCCGGGCGCTGTCGGGAACAGCGGCAACACCTGCCGCACCAACAAGCGGATTGATCCTGTTCTCCTTTTTAAGGAAGATGTTCATGACTTTGGCAAAAATGATCCCGCCGGCAGTTGCCACCATAAAGGCGATGGCGCCGAGGACAAAGATAAGAATTGATTGCCATTTTAAAAACACATCGGCCTGGGTACTGGCGCCAACGGTTAACCCAATCAGGATCACCACGATATCGATCATGATTGTGCTTGCCGATGAGGCAAGTTGTTTGGTCAGGCCCGACTCCTTCAGGATATTTCCGAAGAAAAACATCCCGAGCAGCGGGAGCGAGGCAGGAGCTACGAAGGCGCTCAGCAGCAAACCAAGGAGGGGGAAGAGAATTTTCTCGAATTTGCTTACCGTTCTCGGCGGTTTCATGCGGATGAGCCGCTCTTTTTTAGTGGTGAGCAGCTTCATGATGGGCGGCTGGATCACCGGTACCAGCGACATGTAGATATAGGCCGCGATGGCAATTGGGCCGATAAGGTTCTGAACCTCCATACCCTTTCCCGTTGCACGAAGTCCGTTGGCAAGCTGGGAAGTCAGGAAAATGGCGGTGTTCCCGTCGGCCCCGCCAATGATGGCGATGGCGGCCGATTCGGCCATCGGGAACCCGAATACCATAGCCCCGATGAAGGTCACAAAAATACCCACCTGGGCTGCCGCGCCAAGCAGCATCAGCTTGGGATTCGAGATCAGCGGTGAAAGATCGGTCATGGCCCCGAGCCCGAGGAAAATCAGGGCGGGATAGATCCCCTTGAGCACCCCGAAAAAGAGGTAGTTCATCACACTGCCGTCCTGGTAGATCCCGGGATGATAGGCAGCTTCGTGGAGAAAGGGAATATTCCCAATGATGATGCCCATCCCCAGCGGGATAAGCAACAGGGGTTTATAACTGTACCTGATTGCAAGTAAACCCAGGAATATGCCACCCAGGATCATGATTATATTTCCCCAGGTTGCATTGTGAAAGCCGGTGTCTTCCCAAAGTCCGGACAGGGTCTGCAGCGTATCCATGGTTATTCGATTTCTACTAAAACGTCGTTCTGTGCTACGGTTTGTCCCGGTTTCACCAGGACCACCCTGACAACGCCATCCTTTTCAGAAAGGACGTTGTTCTCCATCTTCATGGCCTCCATTGTCAGCAGTTTCTGGCCCATCGAGACCTTTTCGCCCGGCTGGACAAGCACTGTGATGATGGTTCCCGGCAAAGGCGCCTTAATGGCCATGTTGGTCGTCTGGGTTACGGTACGCGGGATCTTTGACTCCTTGCGCGTGGGTTTCGGAGGTTCCGCCCTGACAAGGGTGGGCGTCTTAGTCATCTTCAGTTCCTTCTGAACCTCTACATCGTACAGGGTTCCGTTTACCTCCATTTTGGCAATATTGTCCTCAAAACCAAGTACCTCTACTTCGTATGAATTGCCATTGATCATAAAATTAAACTTCTTCATGGTTTACCGGTGTTTGATTGTATTCAGGATTCCATAGATCTTTGAACTCCAGGGGGAGTATGTTTTCGAGACTTTCCGGATGGTCATCACATATTTTTCTTCATCGTGCAGCTCGGAAAAGAACAGGTAGAGGGCGGCTGCAATGGCCGCATTTTCTTCCCCGGTCATCACCACTTTAAGTTTCTGTTCGGTTTCGGGACTGCCCGGTTTGGCAAGCTTGCGCTTTTTCAGGAAATCCTGGAGGGTGTGCAGCCGTGTGAAAAAATAGGCCATGATGGCCAATGCGATCAGCACGATGCAATATCCCGCGATGGTGATGACCAGCGTAAAATGGTCGATCAGCGACGGGTCGAATGTTATTTCTGACAGTTTCATGGTTCGGCCGTTTTGGGTTACAGGGGTATGTTGCTGTGTTTCTTCGGCGGAAGGCTGTCCTTCTTTGTCTGAAGCGTCTGTAATGCGCGGATGATGCGGAAACGGGTATTGCGCGGCTCGATCACGTCATCGATATAGCCATATTTGGCGGCATCATAAGGGTTGGCGAACATCACCTTGTACTCGTTTTCCTTTTCGGCAATGTATTTGTTCCGTTCAACGGGATCCTGGATCTCGCTGATTTTCTTTCCTTCAAGAATTTCGATGGCCCCTTTCGGACCCATAACCGCAATTTCGGCCGACGGCCAGGCATAATTGATATCGGCGCGAAGCTGCTTGCAGCCCATCACATCATGCGCCCCGCCGTAAGATTTGCGGAGGGTGATGGTGATCTTGGGCACCGTGGCTTCGCCGTAGGCAAACAGGAGTTTGGCACCATGAATGATGATCCCGCCGTATTCCTGCGTGCTGCCGGGCAGGAAACCCGGAACATCGACCAGGGTAATGATGGGAATGTTGAAGGCATCGCAGAAGCGCACGAACCGTGCGGCTTTGCGTGATGCTTCTATATCAAGCACACCGGCCAGGTAGTTTGGCTGGTTGGCCACCATTCCGCATGAGATGCCGTTGAATTTGGCAAAACCCACTACGATGTTCTTGGCATAATGCTGGTGAACCTCGAGAAATTCGCGGTCGTCGACCATCAGGTAGATAACATCCTTTACATCATAGGGTTGGTTCGGGTTGGCCGGAACCACCTCGTTAAGCAAGTCTTCCACGCGGTCGATCGGATCGGTGCACTCCGATTGCGGCGTATCTTCCAGGTTGTTCTGGGGCAGGTAGGAGATAAGCTTCCTGATCATCATCAGCCCTTCATCCTCATTCACGACGCGGAAATGGGCCACCCCCGATTTTGTCGAATGCACCGTGGCACCGCCCAGGTCCTCGGTGGTGATATCTTCACCGGTAACCGTCTTGGTGACTTTAGGACCGGTGACAAACATATAGCTCGTCTTCTCGCTCATCACCACGAAATCGGTGAGGGCAGGGGAATAGACCGCTCCCCCGGCACATGGTCCGAATATGGCTGAAATCTGGGGCACCACGCCTGAAGCGGCGATATTGCGCATGAAGATCTCGGCATACCCGGCCAGTGAGTTAACACCCTCCTGGATCCTGGCACCGCCGCTGTCGTTGATCCCGATCACGGGAGCCCCGACCTTCATGGCCTGGTCCATGATCTTGCAGATTTTCCTGGCAAAGGTTTCCGACAGGGATCCTCCGAATACAGTGAAATCCTGTGAAAAAACAAAAACGACGCGGCCATCGATGGTTCCGCGGCCGGTTACAACGCCGTCGCCAAGGTATGACTCATTCTCCAGCCCGAAGTTGGTGCAGCGGTGGCTGACAAACATGTCGTACTCTTCGAAACTGCCCTCATCGAGAAGCTTTTCAACCCGTTCACGGGCCGTATATTTGCCTTTTTTGTGTTGCGCCTTAATGCGTTCTTCACCGCCACCGAGCTTTGCTTTCTCGCGATTGGCGAGCAGTTCGGAAATTTTGTTTTCGTTAGCCATATGAGAAGGTATTTGTAGTTGTTTTTTAATCCCTATTTACTGCAGAATTCGATAAGGACACCATGCGTCGATTTCGGATGGAGAAAACCGATATTCATCCCTTCGGCACCCTTGCGCGAAACCTTGTCAATCAAGGTAAGGCCATTGGTTTCGGCTTCTGCCAGTGCGGCAGAGGCATCATCAACAGCAAAGGCTATGTGATGAATCCCCTCTCCCTTTTTCTCAAGGAATTTTCCAATCGGTCCCTCGGGGTCTGTCGACTCCAGAAGTTCAATTTTTGTCTGGCCAACCAGGAAAAATGCAGTTTTTACCCGCTGATCCCTTACCTCTTCAACATTATAACATTTCGTACCAAGCAGGTTTTCATAATAGGGGATGCTCTCCTCCAGGCTTTTCACGGCGATTCCAAGATGCTCAATATGCGTTGGTTTCATACATTTATTGTTAATTTATTAACAGGACAAAGTTAAGCAGTTTAATCGACACTGCAAACACCAAATTTTCATGAGATTACAAAGAATAAAAAAATAATTCATAAATCGTCGGGGGAAAGAAAACAAATTGTAATTTTGGACCGTTTTAGTCTAATAGTCGAATTTTATGGTAAAGAAAAGTGAAATACGTCTGAAGATCCTCCTCGCGGCACAGGAGGTCTTTAACCGGTATGGCTACGGGAAGAGCACTATGGATGACATTGCGCGTGAAATGGGGAAGGGTAAAAGCACCATATATTACTACTTCACGAGTAAGGAGGATATCTTTAAAGCGGTGATCGAAAAGGAGCTTGATGCCATGAAGAGCAGGATTGTGGATGCGGTTGCCCTTAAAAAGGATTCGCGCGAAAAGCTCAAATCCTATGTGGTGGAAAGGATGCAGGGACTGAAAAGCCTGAAAAATCTTTACAACGTGCTGCGTACCGAATCGTTCATCCAGCCGGGTTTTGCAGGACAAACCCGTCAGCAGACCGACCAGGAGGAGATCAGGATCGTTACCGGCATCCTTGACCATGGAGTAAAGGCCGGCATATTTCATCTCGAGGATACCTACCTGACCTCCATTGCCATCGTCACGGCGCTGAAGGGGATGGAAGTCCCCCTGCTGATCACCGAAACGGGCGAAGATAATGTGCTTGAGCAGCGTCTTGACAGGTTGCTGGACGTCCTCTTCTATGGCATTATCAAACGTGAGTCAGACCAGTTAAGCAGTTAATGAGATCGGATATGAAACCAATAATGAAAAGAATCCCCGCCCTGGCCTGCCTGTTGCTGCTGCCGGCGTTATGGACCCGGGCTGCCGGCCCGGAACCTGTGAAAAAAATAACATTTGACCAGGCAAGGGAGATAACATGGCAGAACAGCCATGTGCTGAAACAGGCCGGGTATCTCCAGCTCCAGAAGGACCAGGAGCGCAATGTTGCAAAGGGTCTTTATTACCCCACCGTCGGCATCATGGCCAGTGCCATGATCATGTCGGACCCCATTACACTTGACCTCACCCCCGTGCGTGACGCCATAACGCCCCTTTATAAAACCCTCGGTACATATGGAAAATTCGGCAGCATACAGGGTGTCCCCGATGAAATGGCAACCCAGCTGATCAGGCAGAAGATGCTTGCAGGCATGAATGAAATTGAGGGGGAGCAATGGAACCAGGTGATCCAGAAGAAGGAATTTGCCGTTGTTGCCGCCACCATGCAATGGCCGATCTATGCCGGCGGCAAGATCAGGGCCGCCAATAAAGCGGCCTCCATCGGCCAGAAGGAGAGCCTTGAAATAACAAGGCAAAAACAGGGAGAGCTCATGAGCGAACTGGCTGAACGTTACTATGGACTCAGCCTGGCACGGCAGGTAGTGATCGTCAGGCAGGAGGTTTTCAAGGGACTGGAGCAGCACCTCGACGATGCTGTAAAACTCGAAAAAGAGGGGATGATCTCCAATGCCGATGTGCTGCATGCCCGTGTTTACCATGCCCAGGCAAGCCGCGAACTGAAGAAAGCAATCCAGCAAACCGAAATTGTCAACCAGGCGCTGAGCGCTACCATGGCCATCGGTGACAGTACCAGGATCGAGACCATCTCAAGCCTTTTTTATCTCGATTCCATTGAACCGCAAAGCTATTTTACAGGATTTGCCCGGGAAAAAAACCCGCTTCTAAACCAGATCGAATCAAAGAAAAAACTGGCAAACCAGGCTGTTAAGGCCGAAAGAGCCGATCTTCTTCCCGCCATTGCCTTCCAGGGTACCTATGACATAGTAAACAAAGATCTCTCGGCTTACCTTCCCGACTGGGAAGCTGGCATCGGGCTAAAATGGACCATCTTCGACGGGGTTTCTCGGTATGCAAAAATAAAGGCTGCCAAACTTAAAACCAGGGAGGCGGAGGAGTACAGCTTAAGGGCGCAGGCAGATGTGGCGGTGATGATCAATAAACTGTACCATGAACTGACCATGTATCACCAGCAGCTTGAGGAACTGGCCACCGCCCGCCGGTTTGCCGAGGAGTACCTCCGGGCAAGCGAGATCCAGTTCCACCAGGAGATGGTTAATTCGACCCAGGTGATCGATGCCAGCCTGGCGCTTGCACAGATCAAAACCGAACGGTTACAGGTGATGTACAATTATGACACCACCCTGGCCCGGTTACTGGAATATGCCGGCATCCCGGCCGATTTCACCTCCTATTCAACACGCAACAGCGTCAAAACAGAAAGTTACCAGTAAAAAGCACCATCAGAAAAATATAATGCTATGAACAAAAAAGGGATTTTATTGACTGTAACCGGGGTTTGTCTCCTCCTGGCACTCATCATATATTCGGCAATCGTCATCTGCAGGCCAAAACCCATCGAAGTCCAGGGAGAGGTCGACGCTACCCAGGTAAGAGTTGCATCGAAGGTTGTCGGCAGGCTCGACAGCCTGCTTGTCCATAAAGGAGATGCCGTGCATAAAGGCACCCTGCTTTTTGTGCTGAGCAGCCCGGAGATCTATGCCCGGCTCGACCAGGCCAATGCCGCCCTTCACGGCGCCATGGCCCAGAATTCAAAGGCAATCACCGGGGCTGAAAAAGAGGACATCGCCGCAGCCTACAATATGTACCAGAAGGCCCAGGCCGCTTATGACCTGGCCCAGAAGACCAATGTACGGATCCAGAACCTTTGCAGGGAGGGTGTATTCCCCGCCCAGAAGAGGGATGAATCGGAGGCCCAGCTTAAAGCCGCCCTCGAAACTGTAAATGCTGCAAAGGAAACCTGGTCAAAAGCGAAAAACGGCACGCGCATCGAGGACAAGGAGTCGGCCAAAGCCATGGTTGACCGTGCAGAGGGAGCCATCAGCGAGGTGAAGAGTTACCTCGACGAAACCAGGATTACGGCACCATTCGAAGGTGAGGTATCGGATATCATCGCCGAGCCCGGTGAACTCGTTTCGGCAGGCTACCCGGTCGTCACCATTGTCGACCTCCGCGATTGCTGGATAACCTTTAACCTCCGTGAGGATTTGCTTGCTTCCGTAAGGATGGGTTCTGAATTCGGGGCCCGGTTCCCTGCCCTGGGCAACAGGGAGGTGAAACTGAAGATCACCTACATCCATCCTCTTGGAAATTTCGCAACCTGGAATGCAACGAAAACATCCGGCGATTTTGACATGAAAACCTTCGAGGTACACGCACGGCCGGTTACGGCAATCGAAGGGCTGCGGCCGGGAATGAGCGCACTGGTAAACTGGAGGAAGGTGGCTTCATCTTCAAAAAAATAACAGGAAAGTATTCCATTCGCACCGGCACGTTGTTCACCCAAATTAAGCACTGTCATTTCCAGATGAAAAAAACAACATCAAACTCTTTGGCAAAGGTCCTGCAACGGGAAATCAACCGGATCCTGCACGACAGGGTCTATCTCTTTATCGGGCTGATTGCGCCGCTTATAGGATTTTCGCTTATAGCGGTGATCTTCTCTGCCAACGTTCCCAGGAAGCTGCCTGTGGCCGTGGTCGACCAGGACCATACGGCCCTCTCCCGCAGGATAACCCGGATGATCGGTGCAACCCCCGTTGCACAAACCGACAACCACTGGACATCTGCCGAAGAGGCCCGCAAGGCGCTGGTCTCGGGAGAGACCGATGCCATCGTAGTCATTCCTGAAGGATCCGAACGAAGGATCATGCGCGGCGAACAAGCCTTGATGGCTGTTTACCTCAACAATGTTTACCTGATCAAGGCCGGCCTGCTGAAGAGCGGCATCCAGAAGGCATTGGCCACACTGTCGGCCGGTATAAAAATGCAGACCCACCTGATGTGGGGCGAATCGCAGGCGCAGGCGCTGGGAAAAATCCAGGCCGTGCAGCTTACCCCGGTTCTTCTCTTCAACCCTTACACCAGTTACGAATATTACCTGACCCTGCTGCTGCTGCCCGTCATGCTCACGGTATTTATCCTTTTCGGAACGATTTATGCCCTGGGAACCGAACTGCAATACGGAACAGGACCCGGGTGGCTCGAAGCCGCTGAAGGCCATTTGCCCCAGGCAATGGCCGGGAAACTGGTGCTGCATACCGCGTGGTACACAGGCCTGGCGGTGGTGATGAACCTGGTTTTTTTCAGCGCACTGGGACTTCCGCTCCGGGGCCACTACCTGCTGATCCTGGTATCGGAATTCGTGATGATCCTCAGTTACCAGGCGATGGCGGTATTCCTGGTAACCCTGACCAAAAACCTGCGGCTGGCCCTGTCCCTGGCAAGCGCCTATACCATGCTGGCCATCACCTTTGCCGGCCTCACCTTCCCGGCCTTCGGCATGCCGGCATCGGCAAGGATATTCAGCAAGATCTTCCCGTTCACCTACTGGCTGGAGCTCTTCCTTGGTCAAACCCTGCGCGGGGAGCCCACATCAAATGCGATCATCCTGCTTTGGTTCATGGCCATTTTTATCGTTGCCGGCTTGTGTATGATCCCGCGATTCGGCTACCTGTTGAAAACTGAAAAATACTGGGGTAAAATCTGACCAAATGATATTGAACACTATTAAAAGTTATGTGCAGAATATTTACGGGATCTTCCTGGCCGAGATCCGTGAATCGTTCAATGATGCAGGAACGGTGCTGATCTTTATCGTGGCGGCGATCCTCTATCCCATGCTCTACTCCGTTGGATATGTCAATGAAACGATCCGGGAAATCCCGGTCGCGGTGGTCGACCTCGACCATACTTCGCTTAGCCGCCAGTACGCCAGGATGCTTGATGCCTCGGAGCAGGTGCAGGTGAGCACAAAACCGGGCAGCCTGAATGAGGCGGCAGACCTGTTCTACCAGGGAAAGATTCACGGTGTGGTGCTGATCCCCGCTTCATTTGAAAAAAATATCTTCCGCGGCGAACAAGCCAGGGTTACCGTTTATTGTGATGCCGGCAGGTTCTTCGTTTACAAACAGGTATACTCGGCTGCAGCCTATGTTACAGCGACAATGAATGCAGGGGTTGAGGTCAGGGGCATGCTGGCCCGGGGCAAAATGTGGGACGAGGCGGTAAACCGGTACGAAGCCATCAGCCCGCAAATGTTCGACCTCTATAACCCATCATCGGGATATGCCACCTTTATAGTACCGGGAATTCTCATGATCGTCATCCAGCAGTCACTCCTGGTGGGCATTGGCCTGCTTTTCGGGAAACACTATGAACGGAAAAAACTCATTGCAACAGGCTCGGTAAAGGGCCATGTACACAGCATCCAGGTCATCCTTGGCAAATCGTCGGTGTATGTCGCGCTCTATTTGATCACAACCCTGGTGACCCTGGTTCTGTTTTACCACTGGCTTGTTTTCCCGGATAAATCAAGCTTTTTCACCATTTACCCGCTGCTGCTCACCTATCTCTTCACCATCTCGTTTATGGGTATCGCCATCGGCGTGTGGTTCCGCAAAAGGGTACACGCCCTGATGTTCATCATTTTCCTCTCCCCCGCCGTGTTTTTCCTGTGCGGCGTTGCCTGGCCTATGGAGGCGTTGCCGGGAGCGGTCAGAGTCCTGGGGTTCCTCTTCCCCACAACCCCGATTCTGCCAGCCTTCCTGAAGCTGAGGATCATGGGGGGAGGATATGAATCGGTAAGATATGAAACCACGGTTCTTACGATACAAATGATTTGCTATTTTATCCTGGCCCTCGTTTCAAATAAACTGGCCATGCAGCAAAACAGCAGGAAGCTGGGGATTGCAATCCCTTAGCGGCTCCTGCACAAGATATGAAGGACACAGGATTATACAGGTTTTGGTTAATACTAACTCGTTCTTTATCCTCCCCTCATCCTGTGTCTTTCTGATTTACATCGCCGCGAAGGAGGTTATCCCGCAGGTTTTTCAAACCCCGGCGATGACCTCCTCCCGGTTTTAACACTGCCGCGCCATTATTGCCGGGATTTGCCAAAACCTCACTAATATTGCAGTAAGCATAATCTGACAAAATGAAAAATATCGAAACCGAACGCAAATTCCTTGTAGATAAACAAAAATGGTCGGAGCTGGAAAAGCCAGCCGGAACTGCCTATATCCAGGGTTATTTATCCATCGACCAGGATAAGGTCGTTCGTGTGCGGGTTGCCGGGGAGAGGGGATTCATCACGGTCAAAGGCAAATCAGAAACCTTTTCCCGCCCCGAGTTTGAATATCCCGTCCCCGCAGCCGAGGCCCGGGAGATGCTACGGCTTTTTACAAAAGTCCAGGTTGAAAAGACACGCACCCGCATCCCTGCGGGGAATGGACTGGTGTGGGAGGTCGATGAATTCCACGGCGCCAGCGAGGGATTGATTGTCGCCGAAATTGAACTTGAAAATCCCGCCGATTTATTTGAATTGCCCGCCTGGGCTGGCCAAGAGGTGACCATGGACAAACGGTACTACAATGCGTATCTGTCGCTGCATCCCTACAGCAGCTGGTAAATAAGCGGGATTACTTTTAATTGCAAATTACTGACAACTATTTTTTATAAATTTACGGATCAACAGGGAAGGTTGCAAAAATGGATTCTTCCGAAAATATCCTGGTGTTTGGGCAATAATCATCAACAAACATCTGCCAAAACCAACTTCTGTAAGTATCAAATGCCCTTCTCCCTTGACCTTTTCCGACATAGAACGGCACATTTGTATCTGGGGCGATGTGAACATATACATATGAATCATTCATGATAAAGAGTGTAAATATCAATCTACTTTGTTATTGATCGTAATTATTGATTGTAATCATTGTCGTTAGCATAATTGCGAATGCTTCTTACCAGATCCTCATGATCTGATGATGTTTCATAAAACAAGATCACCCCATTTTTTATTGCTAATTCCATTTTCCGTTTATCCCTTGCAATGGTTTTTTCTAATTCGTCTTCTCCATTAATTGGTTCGAAATGGTATAGACCCTGAAATTCCACGGCAATCTTCCATTCCGGCATCCAAATATCAAAATGCTGCCTTCCCAACCATTCTGGCTGCCCATGCAATATAACCGTTGTACTAGGAAATTCGTTTTTTATTCGTCTGTAAAGCAATGATTCGGTTCTCCATGGTATTTCTATTTCAGATAAACCATAATTACTTCTTATTTGGTTTTCTGCTTCAATTGTTAACCCTTTTATTGTCGCATGCAACTCCTTCATTGCTACTTCAACATAGTCTATAAATTGAAAACCGAATTTTGGTTCTATTTTGCCCCAGTCTAAAGGAGGGGGGAAGGAACCTGTATACTTTCCTTTTCTTAAAGCACCGAATTTTTTATTTTCAAAAAGATTAAACCAACCACCCCTTTCTTTTGCATATGACTGAAAAACAGCAATAATCTTTTCTTCAAATAGTTTGGGGTTCGATTTTACAATTTTCGATTGCCTTGGAAAATGAGTTCGATAGACATCTATTGGATTCGCCTCCATCCCTAACTCTTTTTGAACAGATAATCTTGTGTTTGTCAAACCAACATCATTAATGGAATATATTTTAGGCAAATTAGAATGAGTAAGGTAGTCCTCATATTTACCAAGTGCCAAGCAGCATTCCAATACATATGATTTGCAGTAACACGAAACACATGCTAATTTTGCTGTTATTGCAATTTTATTTGCCCTTAGAAGCAATTCAAGAAGATTTTCCAATCCAATGTTTTCCCAATTTTTTACAATCTCCGAAATAGCCAATTTAACACTGTATTCATTGGGCACAATTTCGATTCTTTTATCAAAATCAAATAAGGTTCTTAATTGTTCAAATGCGTCTTGCTGCTCCATAAGTTGTATCAAATATACTGAGTGTGCGTTTCTGGTTGTTGAAGGCCGTGGATTATAAAACATTAACCTTTCTCTTATCATTGTAGTCAGTCCTGAAATATCCAACCACTAAACCATTGGCATTATAAATATTTACTTTTTCCTTATCGAAAAAGTCGGTTTTGTAATTTCCAACGGTAATACCACTGGAATCTACCATGTTAATCTTTTCCGTATCATAATAGTCGCGTTTGAATGAATATTCCGGCTGTTGTGAGAAAGCAGGAAAAGAAATCATTAGCATAAATGCTATCAATAACTTTTTCATGATTTTTGATTTTTGGGAAAGAAATTTCATTCGGTTAGTAAAGTTATAAAAGTATCAAACAACTTTTAACGTAATAGAAAAACATCGCGTTTATCTGACCGGATCAATAGACAGGATCTTATCATAGGTCGCAGGTACAATATGGAGAAAAAGAAACAGGGAGAACCAGAGGGGAACCAAAATAGAAAAATTCAAAGTGATCATTTTGATCACTTTGAAAAGTTTACACCATTACCCACTCCAGGACATGGACCTATTGTTATCGAAACAGAAATCGACCAAAAGGATAAAGAGATCAAACCGTTTGTTATTGCCTTTCCACAATAAATTGTAACAAAGTCTACTGTTAAAATAAATTTGCGAAACGCAGAATAGTAAGTAACTTAGTTGTTCAAAACGAGCCAAATGAAAGTAATAAGGACATTAAAACCGCAGGAAAGCCCACCATTCCTAATGAGACTGGACTGGATGAGGGACAACCATCCGGAATACCTAATGGGATTATACCGGGAAGGAACCCTTCAAAAGACAATACTGGAAGAAGTGGAAAAAGCACAGGATCATTACGTGTATCTGCTAAAACAGGGGGTAAGCCAGGAACAGGCGTCGGAAATAAGGACGTCACTGCTGGCCCCGGCAGATGAAATGGGTACGAGGGAAGTGCCGCAGATACCAAATAGGGCTTGGGAGACGATTTACCGGAATATGACAAGGTAAGGAAGGTAAATTCCAACCCTGTAATCGAAAACAATGGCCACTGTGGGCGCTTACAAACAAAGGGCGGGGGATATTGCTACTTTCAGGAAAGAGTTTCCAATAAGCAACTGAGACGGATAGATGGCGGTATATTGAACCATCCTACCATTTTATAACCGATAAAAACCATTTTCCCACAAAATAAATGACCGCTAGACAAATCCAGGTTATATAAACATACAAAACACCATTAACGAGGTTGCCACTGTGGCTATCCTTTCTAATAGATGCATCAAAATAGAGCACAATAGCACCTATTAAAACAGCCCAAATAGGATTACACATATTTTTCTCCCATAGATGAAATATTAGCAGGAAGATTTATAACGAATCCTCACCATGATTAACTGAATAGGCTTGAAAATCAATTACTAAAAATTAAGTGAAATGCCTGATGCTGTTGCTTTCATATTTATTCCTTTGTGTTGAAGAATAATTCCCGCCTTACTTATCTTACTATATCCTGATAGTAAATTGACAATGCCAACGATAAAACTAATACCACTGCCAATTGCGAGGGCTGTTCCAGTCGTATTGTTTTTCGGGTAAACAACCACGGCAACAGAACCTATAACAACACCAAAAACCTCAGCAACAAATGATCCGGTCATCTCCCTTCCTCCCTTATATAAAAGTATCCCCGCCATTTCATCATCCGTCATTCCATCCTTAAACAACTTGCTTGTTATCAAATAATCATATTCCTTATGATGGTACCACTGATTTTTTTTCACCACCGGCACAATGGTATCTTGGGAAAATGATTGCAGGGTAATAAAAAGAAGAAGAAAAAATGTCAGTGTGCTTTTCATGGGAAGATTTTAAGGAACAAAGATAATCACATTTAAAATAAATCAATATAAAGTTCAAACTTGTTTTGAAATTGCCATAAAATAACCAAACATAGTCCATTTTAGTGTTGACAGGTCCAAGGTTCAGAAAACCATAAAACACATCAAACAAGTGTTTGTTTAAATACCTGAATCTAATAGCACTTTATAGGCTCCCATCCCGAAAAGGAAAACCGTTCCTGAAAAACCTACCCCCTCAACATTTTTGAAATTCCAAACGATTTCATTTCAATAGGCTATACCAAACCCTGACCAGCCTGTTACGACAGGATACAGGCACATTTGTAGGTTGGACGGTAAAATGTTCCGCTTGCTGGCGATCGTTTATTATATGTCACAACCAGGTACGTTTAACATACAGCAGCAATATCCACACTTAAATAAAAAACCCCGGCAGTGTTACCGAGGCTAACTTGTAAATGTTGAACTATTGTAGCTTGCTGGACAACGATCAGGTGGGAAGTGTGCAAATCGGTTCAATTAGGATTAACAGGGGCTAATGCCGACAATGGTTCATTGCCTATCTGGTATTCTATAATTTGACCAGGAGATGATCAATTTCAAAAAATGCGGTTAATACAGCATAGGGATCCCCCAACGACATTCAACTGGACATTGCGGAAAAATAGATGTCTTTAGCTGATAATAATGCTTTACGGTAATTTTCTGCATCTCCCAGCATAATATTAACAATTTTCTCAGCAGCACTAACCTTAATTGATTCAGTTGTAGTTTTCATATTGCTTTAGTTTTATAGATGAATAATAGCCCGGCGCCATAGCCAGACAGTGGATTTACAATTAATGCTAACTTTGGATCGGTAGAAGGGGAAAGGGGCCAAACCACCCAAAAAGTGTATGTAATTTCGAGTGTTTGGTAAATAAAAAAGGCCGTAAATTAATAATTTACAGCCTGATATGAAAACTTTAGGTGGAGAATAGGGGAGTCGAACCCCTGACCTTTAGACTGCCAGTCTAACGCTCT
>JBAXFZ010000003.1:0-31904 GCA_037139685.1 Bacteroidota bacterium | reverse complement strand
GGGACCGTCATAACCTTTTAAAGCGTGGGCCGCCTCAAACCTGAATTCCTTTGTTACCCTGATCTGATTCATAGCATATAATTAAGAGGCAAAGATACAAAATTCGGCAGCACCGGGAATGTATCAGATTACGGCAAGATGTTCAAGCACCACCTTAACCCCGATGGCAATAAGTACCACACCGCCGAGGAACTCGGCCCAGCGGGCAGGGATAAAGGTTGTTTTTTCACCCAGTTTGGCCCCGGTAACCGATACCCCGAAGGTGATCAGGGAAATGATCACAACAGCTTCCATTATATTCACCCTGATAAATCCAAAACCGACTCCTGTAATGAGGGCATCGATGCTTGTGGCGATGGAAAGGGTTAGTAAAACTGATATCTTCCTGATGTCAACCGATCGTTTTCCCTCACCGATTCCGAATGACTGCCAGATCATCTTTATTCCGATGGAGGCCAGGATGGCAAAGGCGATCCAATGATCAACGGGGGCAATATATGACTGAATACTGCTTCCCACCAGCCACCCGATAAGCGGCATGGCTCCCTGGAAGAGGCCAAAAAGAAATGCCATCAGTAAAATGTCCTTCCAGACAAGTTTGCGTGTTGTGCCGAAACTAAGCGCTACTGCAAAACAGTCCATCGAAAGTCCCAGTGAAATAAGGATAAGGGAGGTGAGATTCAACGGTAGATGAGATTAACGATTTTTTCAAGCCAGGCGGCATCGGCCGAATCAAATGAATTCAATGCTTCACTGTCCACATCAAGCACTCCTGCAATCCTGCCATCGGGTGTTCTCACAGGGACAACGATTTCGGAAAGGGAACGTGAATCACAGGCAATATGCCCGGGAAATTGATGTACATCGGGCACCACCTGCGTTTTTTCCTGGTCAACCGCTGCCCAGCAAACACCTGTGTGGCTCCTGAGCACCTGGCAGGCCAGCGGGCCCTGGTAAGTTTTAACAGTTAATTCCCCCGACTGAAGAAAATAAAACCCTGTCCAGAAAAAATATTCCATTTTGTGATGGAGTACAGCGATGATTGTGGCCATCCGTGCATCGGGATCGGCCGATTTAGCCATAAGCTCCTCAAGCTGTTCGTAAAGGCGCTGGTAACGGGCATTCTTCCTGGTCGGATCCATCGTGATCAAATAACGAGGTCAAGACCAACTGTAAAGTGACGCATAATGGGGGCTTCATCGACAATCCTGAATCCTTTGCGGATAGTGTCGCGGCGATCAAAAATATTTTTCAGGGCTACCGCTACAACATCCATGTGGTTGTTGGTATAGACCCTGCGGGGGATTGCAAGTCTCATGAGTTCTAACGCCGGGTAACGGTTTTCGCGGGTTACCGGGTCGCGGTCGGCCAGTATCGCCCCAATTTCAACGCCCCTGACGCCTGCCTCCTTGTAAAGCTCCACTGCCAGGGTCTGGGCCTGGAACTCCTCTTTTGCAACCTGCGGAAGGAAACGCTTGGCATCAATAAAAATGCCATGGCCCCCGATGGGTTGCTGGATTGGAATCCCAAAATCCATAAGGCGGTTACCAAGGTATTCAACCTGGCGGACCCGGGTTTCAAGATAGTCAAATTCAGTACCTTCATAGAGCCCCTGTGAGAGGGCATTCATGTCGCGGCCCGACATCCCCCCGTAAGTGATATATCCTTCGTAAATGATATTAAAGACACTTGCTTTAGCATGTAACTCACTGCTGCGCATAGCAATAAAACCGCCCATGCTGACAATGGCATCCTTTTTGGCGCTCATGGTCATCACATCCGCACAGGCGAACATTTCGAGCACGATCTCCCTTATCGTTTTATCCTGGTAGCCTTTTTCACGTAATTTGATGAAATAGGCATTCTCGGCAAACCTTGCCGAATCAAAAACCACGATTTTGCCATATTTGTCGGCGAGCGCCCTGACCATTTTCAGGTTTTCAATCGAAACCGGCTGCCCTCCCGAGGAGTTGCAGGTAACTGTAACGATGATAAAGGGTACCTTGTCCCCCTGCGATTTCAATACACTTTCCAGTTTGTCACCATCCACATTTCCCTTGAAGGGATGAATGAGGGTTGTGTCAAACGCTTCATCAATGGTGCAGTCAACCGCTTTTGCATTACGGAACTCGATATGCCCCTTGGTTGTGTCAAAATGTGAATTGCCCGGTACGACATCGCCCTCTTTTACCAAAACGGAAAAAAGAACGTTTTCGGCTGCACGGCCCTGGTGGGTTGGCAGGAAATGTTCGAAACCCAGGATATCGCGGATGGCATCTTTCATTTTAAAATAGGAACTTGCCCCGGCATAACTCTCATCGCCCAGCATCATGGCCGACCACTGCCTGTCGCTCATAGCCCCTGTCCCCGAATCGGTAAGCAAATCAATGAAAACCTGGTCACTCCTTAATCTGAAAAGGTTGTATCCCGCATTTTTGATCCATTCTTCACGTTCAGTCCGGGTGCTTTTGCGGATGGGTTCAACCATCTTGATTTTATACGATTCGGCAAAGGGTAAATCCATAATGTTGCAGTTATAATGTTACAGCAAAGGTAGAAATATTTTAATTATCTTTTTTTCGTAACTGCTTGTCTGTTTGCCAAAATTCACGTAGGTTTGTTCCCAAAGAAACACCTGTGAACTTATTCACAGGCAATTGGGCTTACAACAAATTGCTGCAGGGAAAATGCAGGGAAAATATCATGAACCGTTAACAACGGTTTTTTATACTTTAAAATTTAATTTATTTTTATGACAACAACTTATGGAACAGTCGGAACTTTCTGTCTCACAAAGCTTTCCGATCTGAATGAACTGGCGCGAAAATCCAGGAAAAAACGGCTCGCAGTAGCAGTGGCACACGATGAGCATTGTCTTGAGGCAATTTGTGCCGTTGACAGAATGGGCATTGTTGAGGCTATCCTGGTTGGTAACGAAAAGAAGATTCATGAAATTGCCACCCGGCTGAATCTTGATGTTAGCAAGATGACGATTATCAACGAAGAGGTTGATGCAAATTCAGTGAAAACTGCAGTAAAAATGGTCCGCAATAAGGAGGCTGATATTCTCATGAAAGGCAATGTCCCCACTGCTGTTTTCCTCAGGGGAGTTCTCGATAAGGAAAACGGGTTGCGGAAAGGAGAGGTGCTGTCGCACTTTGCCCTCTTTGAAGTTCCCACCTATCATAAACTGCTGGGACTTACCGATGCGGCCATGATACCTGCTCCCGATTTTAAAACCAAGGTGGCGCTCACAACCAACGCGGTAGAGTTCATGAACAAGCTTGGTTATGCGAGACCTAAGGTGGCCGTTCTTGCCGCCGTTGAGATGGTGAATGAAGCCATGCCTGCAACCCTGGAGGCTGCAATGCTGTCAAAAATGAGTCAGCGCGGGCAGATTAAGAACTGCATCATCGACGGACCGCTGGCCTACGATAATGCAGTAAGTGCTGCAAGTGCAAAACATAAGGGAATTGTAAGCGATGTGGCCGGCGATGCCGACCTGCTCATTGTTCCCGATATTGAAGCCGGCAATATTCTTTACAAAGCCTTTGGCTTCTCTGCCAATGCAAAACTTGCCGCAGTGGTGCTGGGCGCTGCCGCCCCGATTGTACTGACTTCGCGTTCCGACACCGAGGAGTCAAAACAGGCCAGCATCGTGATGGCTGCTGCGATTTAGCGATCACCTTTTAATATTTCGATATGGGAAATAACCTGTTTCTGACGAAGTCCCTCCCCGATTTAATCCAGGAGGCTAAAGATAACAAATCCGGTTTAAAGAAGACTTTGACCAAGCTGAACCTGACCACACTTGGGATCGGGGCCATCATCGGAGCAGGTATATTCGTTCTTACAGGGCAGGCTGCGGCACAATATGCCGGACCTGCCATCGTGATTTCGTTCATCATATCAGGGATCGCATGTGCCTTTGCAGGGTTGTGTTATGCAGAGTTTGCCTCGATGATCCCGATTTCAGGAAGTGCCTATACCTATTCATACGCTACGCTGGGTGAATTCCTGGCCTGGATCATCGGGTGGGACCTTATTCTTGAATATTTATTTGCAGCATCAACGGTCTCGGTAGGCTGGTCGGGTTATGTGGTGAGTTTCCTGCACGATTTCGGTATCCATATCCCGACAGCCTATACTGCTGCAACGGGATCGGTCCTGGTGCAGGTTCCGGAAGTGGGATGGCAGCAGTTGACCTCAAACCTCACTGCCGGCTTGCTGGCGAAGGGAGTGAATGTGGATATGCTGCCCCATATAACCGCCATCATCAACCTGCCTGCCATGTTTATTATTGCGGCTCTTACTATACTGCTTGTCATCGGGATCAGGGAATCCGCCAACTTCAACAACATCATGGTCATTGTTAAGGTTGCGGTAATCATCCTTTTCATCGCCATTGGAATTGCCTTCGTCCAGGCCGGCAACTGGCATCCGTTCATCCCGAAAAATACGGGTGTTTGGGGCCATTTCGGGTGGAGCGGGGTTCTCAGGGGGGCCGGGGTGATCTTCTTCGCCTATATAGGGTTCGATGCAGTTTCCACCGCCGCCCAGGAGTCGAAAAATCCGCAGCGCGACATGCCCATCGGAATTCTCGGGTCACTGAGCATCTCAACAGTCCTCTATATCCTGGTTGCCATTGTGCTTACCGGGATTGTTAGCTACACAACCCTGAATGTTTCGGATCCGGTGGCAGTAGGTGTAAATGCAATGGGAAGCGGAATGTTCTGGCTGAGGCCGATCGTTAAAATTGCGGCCATTGCCGGGTTAAGCTCCGTGATCCTGGTCATGCTGATGGGGCAGCCAAGGATATTTTTCACCATGTCAAAAGATGGGTTGCTTCCCCCGGTTTTTTCCAAAGTCCACCCGCGGTATAAAACGCCATATGTCAGTACCGTTCTTACAGGACTGGTGGCTATCGTACTTGCCGGGATACTGCCGATCAGCATTCTTGGTGAACTCGTGTCAATCGGAACGTTGCTTGCCTTCGCCATCGTGTGCATCAGCATCATTGTTCTGAGAAGAACCAGACCTGATCTGGAACGCCCGTTCAGGACACCTTTTGTGCCGCTGATCCCCATTCTGGGAGCACTGATTTGCTTTATACAGATGGCCGCCCTGCCTATGGATACATGGCTGCGACTGATCATCTGGATGGCTATCGGTTTCGTGATTTACTTTTCATATGGTATCCGGCACAGTGTACAACGAAAACTAAACAAACAGGCCTAAATAAGCAAATCACGCATGAAAGACGTCAGGATTCTTGCTGTAAATCCGGGATCAACCTCCACAAAAATTGCCGTGTATCAAAACTCGGACCCCGTTTTTTTAAAAAACATTAAACACACCTCCGAGGAACTAGCCCCCTACCCGAAAATCACGGATCAGTTCGATCTCAGGAAGGAGGTCATCTTGCAGCAACTTCGCGAAGCGGATATGCCGATAGATGACCTGCAGGCCGTGGTCGGAAGGGGAGGATTACTCAAACCCATCCCTTCGGGCATTTATGAGGTAAATGAAAAGATGATCGCTGATCTGAGAACCAGCCCCTTTGGTGAGCATGCCAGCAATCTCGGCGGCCTCATCGCTCATGACCTTATCAGTGCTCTGCCTAATGCACATGCATATATAGTTGATCCCATCGTTGTTGACGAATTTGATGACATTGCAAGAATTTCGGGGCATCCCCTTTTCCAGCGGGTCTCTATTTTTCATGCCTTGAACCAGAAAGCGGTTGCCCGTGAATATGCCCGTTCGATCCGAAGGAAATATGAAGATCTGAACCTGATTGTTGTCCACCTGGGAGGTGGTATCACTATTGGCGCACACCGGAAGGGACGGGTCATCGATGTCAACCAGGGACTCGACGGAGAGGGCCCCTTTACACCTGAACGTACGGGAACCCTGCCGGTGATGGATCTCGTAAGACTATGTTTCGGCGGAAAATATTCACAGAAGGAGGTGCAGAAGATGATCAAGGGCGAAGGAGGACTGGTTGCCTACCTTGGCACCAACAATGCCTACGACGTCGAAAAAATGGTTGATGCAGGCAATGCCGAAGCCGAACTGATCTATCATGCAATGGCGTACCAGGTGGCCAAATATATCGGGGAAATGTACACTGTCCTGAAATGCGAGGTTGATGCAATCCTCATCACGGGAGGTATCGCCTACGACAAAGGGTTCGTCAACTGGATCCAGGAACGCGTGTACAAACTCGCCCCCATCCATATATACCCCGGGGAGGATGAGATGCGGGCCCTTGCCATCAACGGGCTGATGGTCGTCCGCGGAGAATTGGAAGTAAAAGTTTATTCGTAACAGATCAGGGGAGTCTGTCTGCCCATGCAGGGCATTGTGTTTTCTGTCAGTATCGAAAAGGGTTTCATTGAATTTACACCATTCATATGATCATCCACACTGCGATAATTGATCAAGATCCTGTCCTCCTTTCAGAGCTGAAGCAGCTTTTAGGGCTGTTCTGCCCGGAGGTTGTAATTGTTGCAGAATACCAGTCCCTTTCTGCAGCTATCCTGGGAATTGAAGGTATCCATTTCGACTTGCTGTTTATTCAGTATTGCCCTGAAGATTACGATGATTCTGATGTGAAATCCGCATTCCCGGAATGCGATTTTTTTATAATCTGGCTGGCCGGCACCGAGAAGTCCGCTTTTCAATTGCCTGATGACATGCTTCACGATTCTTTGATGAGCCCCGTCTCAGCAAAAGAGTTGCGCCTGCTGGTCACTAAAACCGTTGAAGAACTGGTTGTTAAACGATGCAGTAAAACTGCAGCCTGCAGCCATCACCCCGGTCATGACAGGCTGGTTATTTCTGAGAAAAGAAGTATCCTGATCCTGTTGATCCATGACATATTGTATTTTCAATCGGACGGAAACTATACGAAAATCTTCTTTATAAAGAACAATTGTATCGCTGAGTCTGTCATGGTTTCGAAGAACCTGCTTTACTTTGAAAAAAAAGTATCTTCATTCGATTTTATCCGGATCCATCAGTCGATACTTGTCAACAGGGAAAAAATAATGCGCATTGAAAAACTCACGGGTGAGGTAGAACTCCATGAAGGAACAAGGCTGCCTATAGCCCGTGACCGGAAAAAAGATCTTTTTCTTAAATTGTTGTGTTAGGGTAATCCCCGTTTTTTACCCTTTCCGGTCAAAAATCTACAGAATAGCCTTTAAAAATAACTAAATAATAAATTAGTGTTATATTCTGTTTATTTTTTACTATTTTGGATTCATTTACAATACATTTGCCAAACACTATTAATCAGGCTACAATGGTGTTTGTTTGAAAATAATGCGTTTTGAAGACTGCCGGGGGTGAACCAGACTGGCAGAAAGACTGGGTGAATATTGACTGAACAAAGAATTTTCCTCATTATAATTTCTTAGGCCTCTCAATTGTTAACCTTAAAAACCGAACCAGTATGAAAAAAACCTTAGCGATTTTATCCGGAGTTTGTGTTGTGCTGTTCCTGGCATTTACACTCATGTCATGCAGCAAGACCTATACCTGTAGCTGTCCCTATGGATTGTCAGTTACTGTTAAAGCTTTGACAAAAGCTGCTGCAAAATCAGCATGTGAAAAGGAGGGCTGTACCCTCTGACAAGTCAAAGGAGCGGGCAGCTGCTGTTTAAGTTGCCCGCTCCTTCAAATTATGTTATTGCATTGATGCAAAATTGTCCGGTTGAAAACCATCCCCAGAAATAGTATTTTCTACATCCTTACGACCCTCCTTGGACTGTTGTTCATCTGTTCCGCCTACCTTAAATTCATTACCATTGACATGTTCGAACTCAACCTGGTGGAGACCGGGTTTGTCGGCTGGTCGCTGGCACCCTGGCTGGCCCGTCTTATCGTTGGTTTTGAACTTTTCCTGGGGATCCTTGTCATGCTGAACTTCAGGTTAAAACGATTTACCCTCCCTGTCGCGTTCGGGTTGTTGTCCTTCTTTACACTTTACCTGTTTTATGTATTGTTTACAAAGGGCAACCAGGAAAACTGCAACTGCTTTGGATCCTATGTCGTTTTAAACCCGCTTGAGTCGGTCCTGAAGAACATTTTCCTGTTTATCCTTGCATTTTTAATCTTCAGGTACCATAACGGGCTTGAATGGGGCCACCCGGCGCTGATGGCGATTGGAATCTGTGCGGTAACATTTGCGATCCCCTTAACGGTAGATCCCGTTTTATTTTCGGATTCCCGGCCAACGATACAAAATTCCGAATTCAGGGAATTTAATTCTAATCTTTTATACTCAGGTTCATCCTTTATCAGGCCGACCCGGGAGATCAGGAAGGGAAAATACATCGTTGTATTTCTCAGCCTGAAGTGCCCTTACTGCAAATTGTCGGCCTATAAACTGCATCTGATTAAAAAGAAAAATCCGGAAATCCCGGTATATTTCATCCTTACCGGGAAGGTCGGCAATTTACCGGGCTTTTTGGCGGAGACCAAGGCATATGACATTCCGCACACTTTTTTATTAAAAAGTGACTTTATAACCCTTGTCGGACGCGAGGTGCCCGTGATCCTGTACCTGGAGGAGGGGGTTGCCGTAAAAAAAATTGATTATACCCGGATTAATCAGCAAGACATTGAGAAATGGCTTGGTATCACCCGGTAGCAGGGGAGAAATTCAGCCGGTTATCGCCATTTCCGGCTATACGCCGATTTCCATACTTTTGATCATCTCCCGCACGATATTTTCGGTTCCCAGCGCAATCATTGAAATGGAAGCATCCAGCATATAGCAGGGGGTGGTGAATAATTTCCTGACCCTGTCGGCTACCACCTCTCCGTGGTTCGTAACCTTGTATTTGTTTCCCATGGTTTCAATGAATTGCTCAGACGCGCGGTCGTTCCCGGTGGTAAAGAGTGAGCCCCTGAAAAGCCTGGCCAGGATAACCGGGGCAATGCACATGGCCCCGATTGGTTTTCCGGCCGCGAACATGGTCTTAATGGCAGCCTCAACATCTGGATTCACTGTGCATCGGTCCCCCGCAATGGCCCATGTGCAAAGGTTCTTAGCCGCCCCGAACCCTCCTGGAAAAATCAGGGCATCGTAGGCCTCAGCACCGAAGGAGGAAAGGGGTTTAATGTTTCCCCTGGCAATCCTTGCCGATTCGGTCATAACATTCCTTTTTTCAGGAACCTCCTTCCCTGTGGCATGATTGACAACATGGTACTGCGGTATATCCGGGGCAAAACACTGGTAGGTGGCCCCCGCTTTATCGATGGCCAGGAGTGTAAGTACCGCTTCATGGATCTCGGAGCCGTCGAAGACCCCGCAACCGGATAAGATAACTGCGAATTTTTTCATATTAATGGTGTCATTGCACAATGTTTATGAATAAAAGAGGTTGATCTTTATAGAAAATGAGTCATCTCAAAATTAATAAAACCTGCCGGATAATTTCATCAAAAGAATCCCCAGTTACCCGAAGCTGTTCGTCATGGGAGGAATTATTATAACTTTGCATAAATTTGACAAATAACAAAAACCGATCCTGATGAAGAAACTTCAGATGGTTGACTTACGCAGCCAGTATCTTGACATTAAAACGGAAATTGACAGGGGAATCCAGGAGGTTATCGACACCTGCGCCTTTATCAACGGCCCTGCCGTAAATGCATTCCAGAAAGACCTTGAACAGTACCTTGGGGTTAAGCATGTAATACCGTGCGCCAATGGCACTGATGCCCTCCAGGTTGCCATGATGGCCCTTAATCTGAAGCCCGGTGACGAGGTAATTACAACCTCGTTTACATTTATCGCCACAGCCGAGGTTATCGCCCTGCTGAAGTTAACACCGGTGCTGGTCGATGTTGACCCTGACACATTCAACATTGACCTTGCTGCCATTGAGCGGGCCATTACCCCGAAGACCAGGGCCATTGTACCGGTACACCTCTTTGGCCAGGCTGCCCCTATGGAAGAGATCATGGCGCTTGCCGGGAAATACAACCTTTTTGTAATTGAAGACAATTGCCAGGCCATCGGCTCCGATTATTCATTCATTGACGGGACCGTTAAAAAGGCCGGTACGATCGGGCACATCGGATGTACCTCATTCTTCCCCTCCAAAAACCTGGGATGTTACGGCGACGGTGGCGCTATCTTTACAAATGACGATGATCTTGCCAAACAGATGCGCGTTGTTGTAAACCATGGCATGACCGTCAGGTATTATCATGATTATATCGGGGTCAACTCACGCCTCGACAGCATCCAGGCGGCCATACTCAAGGTTAAGCTGGCACGCCTTGACCAATATGCAGCCAAACGCAGGGCAGCTGCTGATTTTTACGATGATGCCTTTAAAAACCAGAAACAGCTGAAGACTCCTGTACGATACGGCCGTTCAAACCACGTGTTTCATCAGTATACGCTGGTAACTGAAGGAGTTGACCGGAAGGCCCTGATCGAATTCCTTGGATCGAAAGAGATTCCGGCCATGATCTACTACCCGGTTCCTCTCCATATGCAGAAAGCATACATAGACCCGCGCTACAAGCCGGGAGATTTTCCCGTGACCGAACATCTCTGTGAAACCGTTTTCTCCCTGCCGATGCATACAGAGCTGGACCAGGAACAACTTACCTATATCACGCAAAACGTTCTTGAATTTTTAAACCGTTAACCATGGAACCGGAATATTTTGCCCATGAATCGGCGATAATCGACGATGGCTGCAGGATCGGAAAAGGAACCAGAATCTGGCATTTTTCCCATATTATGAAGGGTTGCGTGATCGGTGAAAATTGCAACCTTGGACAGAATGTGGTGGTCTCTCCCGATGTTGTACTTGGCAAAAATGTTAAGGTCCAGAACAACGTTTCGATCTATACCGGCGTGATCTGCGAGGATGATGTGTTCCTCGGCCCGTCGGTGGTTTTTACCAATGTGATAAACCCGAGGAGCCATGTTCTCAGGAGAGGTCAGTACCAGTCAACCCTGGTGAAACGGGGTGCCTCCATCGGTGCCAACGCCACAATTGTATGTGGTAATGAAATAGGGGAATTCGCCTTTATCGGAGCAGGAACAGTAGTTACCAGGAAGGTTCCGGCCTATGCTCTCATTGTTGGCAATCCGGGGCGCCATGTTGGCTGGATGAGTGAATATGGCCACCGACTTCATTTTGACGAAGAGGGAATCGCCTTGTGCCCTGAGAGTCTTGAACGATACCGGCTTTCTGCAGATGGCAAGGTTGTAAAACTTGGAAAATAACGATGACAGAGACAAATAAACCGTTGAATTTTGCACTCATAGGTGCAGCCGGATACATCGCGCCCCGTCACATGAAGGCGATCAAAGACACAGGCAACCGCCTGGTTTGCGCCCTTGACCCGTACGACGGGGTCGGGATCATCGACAGCTATTTTCCCCATGCCGATTTCTTTATTGAACCCGAGCGGTTCGACCGCCACCTTGATAAATTGCGCAGGATGGCAATTGCCAAAAAGGATGATGATAATAAAAAGGTTGATTTTGTCAGTATCTGCTCTCCCAATTACATGCACGATTCACATATCCGGCTTGCCCTTCACAATGATGCCCACGCTATCTGCGAGAAGCCGATTGTGCTCAATCCCTGGAACCTTGACGCATTAAGTGAAATTGAAGCAGAATCTAAGAAAAGGGTTTATACTATTCTCCAGCTGCGCCTGCATCCTTCGATTATTGCGCTCCGCAACCAGGTACAGCAGGGGCCGGCGGATAAAATGTATGACCTTGACCTGACCTATATCACCTCACGTGGCAATTGGTATTACCGGGCATGGAAGGGTGATATATCGAAATCAGGAGGCATTGCCACAAACATCGGGGTTCATTTTTTCGACATGCTGACCTGGGTTTTCGGGAAGGTTGAGGAGAATATCGTTCACCTCCTGAATCCTGGTAAAGCTGCCGGGTTGCTGAAACTGCAACATGCAAATATCAGGTGGTTCCTGAGTATCGACGAACAGGATATCCCTTCGCGCCTGAGGGATGCAGGAAAACGGACATACCGTTCCCTGACGATGGGTGAACAGGAAATTGAATTCAGCGACGGATTCACCGACCTGCATACCGAAGTCTACCGTGAAATCATTGCCGGCCGGGGATTTGGGCTTACTGATGCAAGGCAAAGTATCGATATCGTGTATCAGATCAGGAATGCTGTCCCTGTTGGCTTAAAGGGGGATTACCATCCGATCCTGCAGACAATTGCAAAAAGTTCATAACTTAGCCTCTTTATTTTAATATTACCATTATGAAAATCCTTGTCACCGGCGGAACAGGTTATATCGGGTCGCACACAGTCGTTGAACTTCAGGCTAAAGGGCATGAGGTGATTATTGTCGACAATCTCTCCAATTCATCCATTGAAGTTCTGGATAATATTGCCAAAATCTCAGGTAAAAAGCCATTGTTCGAAAAGTTCGACCTGACCGATCCTGAAAAAACAGCCTCGTTTTTCAAACTGCACAATGACATCAGGGCCATCATCCATTTTGCCGCCTTCAAGGCCGTGGGTGAATCGGTGGAATTCCCGCTGATGTATTACAGGAACAATGTCCTGTCGCTGGTCAATATTCTCCAGGGAATGATCGACAACAATATCCGCGACATCGTATTCTCATCATCCTGTACCGTTTACGGCCAGCCTGAACAGCTGCCGGCCAGGGAAGACACCCCGGTTCAAAAGGCAGCCTCTCCTTACGGAAACACAAAACAGATCTGCGAGGAAATTATTACTGATACCAGTGCGAGTGCCAGTATCCGCGGGATTCTGCTGAGATATTTCAACCCGATCGGGGCACATGAAACCGCTTTTATCGGTGAGCTTCCGCTGGGTGTCCCCAATTGCCTGATGCCTTACATAACCCAGACCGCCATCGGGAAACGGCCTTTTCTAAGGGTATGGGGCGACGATTATGACACCCCCGACGGTACCGCAATCCGTGACTATATTCATGTGGTTGACCTTGCAAAGGCCCATGTCATTGCGGTTGAGAGGCTGACAGAGGATAAATGCAAAAAAAATGTGGAGGTTTTTAACCTTGGAACAGGAAATGGCTTTTCAGTCATGGAGGTCATCAAGTCGTTTGAACATACTTCGGGTGTGAAGCTCAATTATGAAATCATGGGGCGCCGGGCCGGCGATATTGTCAAGGTATGGGCCGACACCGATTTCGCAAACCGGGAACTGGGCTGGAAAGCCGAAAAAAACCTTGATGAAATGACCCGGTCGGCGTGGAAATGGGAGCTGGCACTTACGAAAAAGAAATAGCGAAATAGCGAAATAGTGAAAATGTTATATATTCAGCAAGAAAACAGTAAATTATGAAGACTATCCTAATCACCGGCGGGGCCGGTTTTATCGGTTCGCATGTTGTACGCAGGTTTGTGAAAAAATATCCCGAATACAAAATTGTGAACCTTGACAACCTCACCTATGCAGGAAACCTTGCTAACCTGAGAGATGTTGAAAATGAACCCAATTATGAGTTTGTCAAAGCCGATATTACCGCCGGGGAACTGATGAAGGTTCTTTTCAAGAAGTACAGGTTCGACGGAGTAATTCATCTTGCCGCCGAATCACATGTCGACCGGTCGATCAGCAGTCCGATGGAATTTATCTATGCAAACATCGTCGGAACCGTTAACCTGCTGAATGCCGCCAGGTCAGTCTGGGAAGATTTTGAGGGTAAAAGGTTTTATCATATTTCAACAGATGAGGTTTACGGATCGCTTGGGGCGACCGGATATTTTTATGAAAATACCGCCTATGATCCCCGCAGTCCCTATTCTGCCTCAAAGGCAAGCTCCGATCACCTTGTCAGGGCTTATAACCACACCTATGGCCTGCCGACAGTGATCTCAAACTGTTCAAACAACTACGGACCTTTCCAGTTCCCTGAAAAACTGATACCCCTTGCAATCCACAATATAAAAAACAACAAGCTTATCCCGGTTTACGGCAAGGGCGAAAACATCCGTGACTGGCTGTATGTTGAAGACCATGCCATCGCCATTGACCTTATCTTCCATGAAGGGAAAATCGCTGAAACATACAATATCGGCGGGCATAATGAATGGAAAAACATCGACCTGATCAGGATGTTGTGCGAGATCATGGATCGTAAGCTGAAACGGTCGGCAGGCACATCCGCAAACCTTATCACCTACGTGAAAGACCGGGCTGGTCACGATTTGCGGTACGCCATTGATTCTGCAAAGATACAAAGGGAGCTCGGCTGGAAACCCAGTCTCCAGTTTGCCGAAGGACTTGAAAAAACAGTATCGTGGTACCTGTCCAATGAAGAGTGGATGAAAAATGTGACATCGGGAGACTACCAGAAATATTACGATATCCAGTACACAAAGCGCTAGGAATAACGGGTAAAAAAGAAGAGGTTGTCCCGCACTGTTGAGACAACCTCTTCTTTTTTATTTACACCCCGCCAGGGTTAACTGGTCGATAGTACCTGCCCCTGGTTTTCCGGGTTGTTCCTTTGAAAAGCACCTCAGGGGTGTTATGCCCCGGAAACCGTCACATCTTTACCGATCTTCAAAATCAATCCCTGCAAAACAGTCCCGGGACCCACTTCCACAAAATTGTCGGCTCCATCAGCAATCATATTCTGTATGATCTGGGTCCACAATACCGGGGCGGTAAGCTGTACCAGCAGGTTTTCCCTGATCTGGGCAGGATCGGTAACCCGGAGTGCGGTTGCGTTCTGGTAAACAGGGCAGACAGGTGTGTTAACCTTCGTTGCCTGGATGGCCTCTGCGAGCTCGATGCGGGCCGGCTCCATCAGCGGGGAGTGAAAGGCACCGCCAACCTTCAGCGGCAACGCCCTGCGGGCGCCGGCAGCCTTTAAACGTTCACAGGCTGTTTCGATACCCTTAATGCTGCCGGAAATGACGAGTTGCCCGGGGCTGTTATAATTTGCCGGAACAACAATCTCATCGATGGCTTTACAGATATCCTCCACTTTTGCATCATCGAGACCCAGGATGGCGGCCATGGTCGATGGCTCTGTTTCGCAGGCTTTCTGCATGGCTCCCGCCCGTGCTGCCACCAAACGCAGCCCGTCCTCGAAGGCGAGTGCCTTGCAGGCAACCAGGGCTGAAAATTCGCCGAGAGAATGGCCAGCAACCATGTCGGGCCGGAAATCTTCACCAAGCGTTGCAGCAAGGATCACAGAGTGCAGGAAAATTGCAGGCTGTGTGACTTTGGTTTGCCGCAGATCTTCATCGGTTCCTGAAAACATCAGGTCGGTTATCCTGAATCCGAGGATTTCGTTGGCCTTTTCAAACATCTCTTTTGCGAGCGTTGATTTGTCGTACAGGTCCTTGCCCATACCCACAAACTGGGCACCCTGCCCGGGGAAAACATATGCTTTCATTGCAAGAATATTTAATGGTAAAACAGGACTGGTTTATTCGCGATTTATCTCCTGTCTCCTAAAAACCGCAGGAGAAACATAAACAGGTTGATAAAATCAAGGTAGAGTGTCAGGGCACCAAGGATACTGAGCTTCTTCATGTCTTGCTGGCCGTATTCGCCGGCACCGGCGCCGATTCTTTTAAGGCGCTGAACATCATAGGCAGTGAGCCCGGTGAAGATCAGCACGCCAATGATGCTGATGATGTAATCCATTGTGCCGCTGTGCATGAAGAAATTGACCAGCATGGCAATCATAAGTCCGATCATTCCCATCATCATAATGGAACCGAATTTTGTCAGATCCGTTTTTGTGGTGTAACCGGTAACTGCCATAACCCCGAACATGGCTGCCGTCACGGCAAAGGTCTTATATACGGAAGCTGCTGTATAAACGAGCAGTACAAAACTCATGCTCATGCCCATTAAAACCGAGAATGAGATGAAAAGAAGTGTCAAAACGGCAGGCGATAACCGCTGGAACCCGAATGACATCAGCAATACGAATCCAAGGGGGGCAAGTGTGACAATCCAGCCAAGACCCGTCATTCCTCCGGTTTCAACATTTCTAAGACTGCTTACAAGTTCCGGCGATGAGGCAAACCAATAGGCTGTAATGGCAGTAACCACCATGGCCAGGAACATCCACCCGAAAACCTGGGTCATAAAAGACTTTGCAACAGTAAGATCCTGTGTGCCCTGCTGCTGTGCAAAAAAACCATTATTATTTGTCTGTTCGAACATATTAAAATCTCCCTTAGTTTAATTAATTATTAATTCCTGCATTCCTGCATTCCAACATTCCTGCATTCCTGCATTCGTACATTAGTGCAACTTGGTGCTTATCAGGTGCAAAAACTCCGTCCGGGTTTTATCCCTTTCAAATGCCCCTACAAAATCAGATGTCGTTGTGACAGAATTTTGTTTCTGGACACCGCGCATCGACATACACAAATGTTGTGCCTCAATTACAACTGCCACCCCGAGTGGCTTCAGGGTGTCGTTTATTGCATCCTTGATCTGCATGGTCAGCCTTTCCTGCACCTGGAGGCGGCGTGCATAGATGTCGACCACCCGTGCAATCTTGCTAAGCCCGGTAATGTATTTATCCGGGATGTAGCCCACGTGAGCCTTTCCGATAAAGGGTACCATGTGATGCTCGCAAAGCGAATAGATTTCGATGTCTTTCACAATGACCATTTCGCGGTAATCTTCCCGGAATTTGGCTGAACTCAGGATCTCTTTCGGATCGAGGGCATAACCCTGGGTAAGGAACTGTATTGCTTTGGCCACCCGGAACGGGGTTTTCTCGAGTCCTTCCCGGTCGGGGTTTTCCCCGATCAGCCTTAAGATTTCCTTATAGTGGAAGCCAAGCTCCTCAGTTGTTTTAGGATCGAATTCCTCGAATTTTTCGTAATTCGGTTTTTTCTTGATTGCCATGATTTATGATTAAAGAATCATTCTCCGTAATACTCTATGATGTTATTTTCCGACTGCTCTATCCTGATGCAATGCAGTGCCCCCCCCAGAACCCTGATCCCTTCGGCAAGTTCATTCCAGATCCCGACGGCCAGGTTTTCCGTTGTAGGCACCTTGCCCCCGAGAAAACCAACCTCAAGGTTCAGGTTTTTATGATCAACTTTGGAAAGGATTTTGTCGTCGATCAGTTTGCTGACATGACGAAGGTGTATGATCATCCCGGTTTTGGGATCCACCTCCCCCTTTACTGTGACAAAAAGAATGTAATTGTGTCCGTGCCAGTTGGGATTGGAACATTTGCCAAACACGGTGAAATTTTCTTCATCGGTATATTCAGGAAGGAACAGGCGGTGTGCAGCACTGAAATGTTCCCTGCGTGTGATGTAAACCATTTCGAAAGAATTAGCAGGCAAATGTACTGCTTTTTAATTAATGGGTGAATCAGGAGGAGCCGGGCTGCTGTTTTTGATGATACAAACCGACTCGAATACCGTGTAGCACAGGTACAGGACAAAAAACCCCAGCATAAAGGGAACTGCATCTTTGCGGTTCACCAGGACGTACAGGATCATAACTGCAGCATAGAGCATCAGCTTGATTATGATGGTCAGCAGGAAGGTGTTCACGAACCTGATAAATCGTTTATCGATGGTTTGCAGCAGGTAATAAAAGGAGAGCAAGGAGGTGGCAATGAAGAAGAAAAACAGCGATGGCAACGCGGGAGAGAGATAGTTTTTTGGAAGAAGCAAAAGAAGCGCCACGAAAATGGCCGCCAGTATTCCTGAGAAAACCAGCAACTGTTTGAGAAATTTGAGGTAGGCTGATTTCATCTGGCTGATTTTTTGAAATTTAAAATACCTATTTGCGCAACAGGTCTTTGGTCACAATATAGATCGAAAGTGCCACAGAGATCATGGAGAAAATAACCGTCAGGATGGGTTTTGTATGGAACCACTTATCCAGCCGGAAACCGGCAAAAACACCCAGCAGGATGATGACCAGCATTTGAATGGCCATGCCGGAATAGCGGGCATAATCGTTAAGATTTTTCCGGGGGTCGGCTGTCATTTGACTGGGGTGGGAATTTTATCTCTTTGAGGCCCCCCTGTTCCATACTGCAGGTGCCTGAAAATTTTGCCCCAGGCTCAATAGCCAGTTTCCCGGTGGTGATATCACCACTGAAACGGGCAGTTTCCTTAAGCGTAAGGAGTTCGGAAACCTTAACGGTTGCCATTACCTCTCCCGAGAAATCGGCATTCTGACACTGGATTTCGCCGTCGATCTTTCCGGTAGGGCCCACGACGATCTTGCCTTTGCACTGTATGGTCCCGTTGAGGGTCCCGTCAATCCGAAAATCGCCGTTTACCTGGATTTCTCCCTTAACCACCGCGCCCGGACCTAAAATATTTATGGTAGGCATTTCAGGCTCTCTGTTTTTTGACATAAAGTTCATTTTTTAACCGGTGTTCACTTTTGAATCGGGTAGTTCTTTTCGAAGAAACGAATATACTGTAAAATATCCTTGTTCTTGTAAAGTATCGGATAATTCTCAGCCGAAATAACAAAAGCAAAATACTGACCGGCATTTTCCAGCTTTGTAAAGATATATTTGCTGTCGAGGATGCCAAGAAAATAGTTCATGGCGGTCTCGCTGTTGTCGAAATTGTTTACGGTAACCATCTGGCGTCCCTGGTCCAGGAGAAGACTGTTAACCATGAGGTTTTCAAGGTCGTGAAATTTGGTGTTGTAATCAGAGATTTTCATCTTCAGGGCATCTACATCGACCAGGTTGTCGTTTACCACCAGCACATAGAAGTGCAGGGCCGCCGGGTCAAATTTATAGAGTTTCTGCGTGTTGTCAAGTACAGTGACCGAGTCGGTAGGGATCGGTTTCCCCTGTGCATCCTTTTGGGTGCCAAGGAAAGCGAGGACATTTTCGGCCAGGGGTTTGATGTTGCTTTTCGGGTAATCCTTTATTACCTGCTTCATCGCAACGACAAGGGAGTCGACAACTTCGATCTTCCCCAGTGCCAGCGCTCGCAGGTATTCGAACTTCGGCATGAAAGAGGTGTCGGCTTTAAACCTGGCACGCGCCTGGTCGGCATTGTTGATGACCATGTAATATTGCTGGTTTGAAAATGCGGTGTAGGTGTCGTTATACAACTGGGAAGCCTCGGATTTGCGTGCGTTGATCTCCTTGTAAAAATTAGGGTTTATGAGCAGTTTGGCATAATCACTCTCGGGATTCTGTGTCAGGATCTGGTTCTTGAACTGATCGCTTTTCGCCTGGTTTTCAAGGTGGGCGTATAACATGCAAAGTTCATAGGCGGATGGGAGCCTGTACTTGTTTTTGGGGAACCTGCTCAACAGGGTTTCAAATGTTTGGGTTGCATTGCCATAATCGCCCAGCCCTTCTGCATAAATAAAGCCAGCCTGGTAATACGATTCGATGATCATGTTGGTTGAAGCCCTGAGACGGGCTGTATCGAAGGGGATATCCTTGATATAATAGGCACGATCCTTTGGATTCTTTTGTTTTGCCAGCAGCTTTTTCCCCTGCTTGGTTGTATCGACGGGCTGGCCCGGGATGGAATCTGATTTCTCGGGTTCATCGGAAAAGGTACTCACGGTTTTGTCTGACAGGAACCAGTTGTCTTCATATTTGCGCTGTCCCCACTTGCGTTTGAAGGTAGAGAAGCCGACCGACATGGTTGTCGGGTTGTAGAAATACCATTTGCCCTCCTTCGACCCAATGGCCTGTTGTTCAAGCCCGGAACTGGGGGCCAGCAGGTACTGTGCTTCGATCCTTTTTTGCTCCTCCAGTTGTTTTCGTTGCTCCTCTGCGATCAACCTGGCAATAATTCCGTCGATAACCTTATTCCGCTGGTCTTCGGGCATTGCTGCCAGTTTTTGCAGGCTGTCCTGCCGCTGAATGGTCTGGAGGTTTTTTACAAGTTCGGTAAGGGTAAGTGTTCTCTTTGAAAGTTCCTTATAGTTTGGAAAATCCTTGGGCAGGAACTGCATGGTGCTGTCGTAATAGAGCTGTGCCGTCACGTAGGTGTGGTTTCCGAAGAAAATATCCGCCAGGTCAAGTGATGAGATTGCTTTCTGGTAATTGTTGGTGTGGCTGGTGCTGACCGATTTTTTGAAATTCTCGATTGCTCCTGTGGTATCATTGTCTTTAAGGGCAATGTGGGCAAGCGCATAATATATCTGGTCCTGGAAGTCCTTGTTTTTATCATCCTTCAGCATCTTGGCCAGTTTCTTGATGATATAATCCCGGTTCCCGCTTTTCGCAGTATAACACTGTGCCAGGTTGATCTTGGCATTGAACTCCATTTCATATGTTTTGGCATGTTTGACTACCTCAACATACAATTTCGAGGCTTCGTCATATTCCCCGTTCATCTGATGTATCTGGGCCAGGATAAATTTGCATCGTGTGCGCATGGCCCTGGAGGGTTTTAATTCGAGAGCCCTGTTTATGTAAGGTACTGCAGCACCATAACTTTTCTGCAAAATATAAAACTGTGCATAAAGCAGGTTTAAATCTTTCTGGAATTTTTCCGGGGCATCACCTTTCCTGATTTTGCTCTGCAACATGTCGAGCATAGGTTCCGCCTTGGCGAAGTCGCCCAGCTGAATGTTGGCCCTTGCCTGCCAGAGCATCGCGTCATACTTGATAGGGTTCTGATTGTATGTCTTGATCACAAACTCAAAGGTACGCCTGGCCATTGGGTATTCCTGCTTGTAGAAATAGCATTTGCCGATAAGCAGGTAGGAGTCATCAATCCACCTTACATATTCCCTGCGGTTGAAATACATCGAGTGTTTGTTGATGGCCTTGGAGGCTTTTTTAATCCCGATGTCGGCATACTGTGCAATTTTCGTGGCTGCCGATTTGTCGCCGTAGTTGTAAACGGGAAGCACCAGGGAATAGTTGTCTTTCAGTCCGGCCTGGTATTCTTTGAGACCCTGGCGAAGGTTGTCCATGCCATTCCAGTAAACATTGAAATGGGAGGTGAGGTTATGGTATGTTCTCCTGACAAAGGTATTTTTCTTTGTGGAGCATGCGTTCAGCATGATCAAACCCGACAAAACCAGAACCAGTGCGGAGAGAGTAAATATCTTCGGCGATCTCAAAACATTAAGGCATTTAAAAGAATAATAACTATAATTTTACAAAAATATTTTAATTTTTTGAATTAGACCCGATATATCCCTAAAGATATCTGATTTGAAAAGTAAAAATTCCCGCTTTATCCTGCCCGGAATAATTCTTTGAATCCTAATAACCTGTTTTTCATCGGGAAACTGTGAAGATTTGCGGAATCACATAATTTTCCGATATTTGCAACGTTGAAGGAACAGCGCGTGCGACATGGTTTTTGAGAGAAAAGAAAAAAAGAAAGGTAGGTGGACTGAAAAATGGCGAAATAAATACCGCCTTGTTTTCATGACCGATGATACGCTGGAAGAACGTTTTACATTCCGGCTTTCAAGGATGAACGTATTTATTGCCTTAGGAACTCTTACAATCGTACTTATTTTCCTTACCAGCATCCTGATTGCCTTCACACCCCTCAGGGAATATATTCCGGGTTATACCAGTGTCGGACTTACAAAGAAACTATACCGGCTCCAGATCAAGACCGATTCGATTGAACGTGATCTTGTCAATAAGGACAGGTTTATTCAGAACCTCAGGGATGTCATAAACGGGAAGGACCTGACGGAGGACAAGCCCGTGGCCAGGGATACCCTGAAACGCTACGACAATGTCAGGATCAAACATTCGGTTGAGGATTCACTGCTCCGGGGTGAGGTTGAAAACCAGAGCAAGTACAACCTTTATAAAAGAGAAACACTGGAGACTGCCAGCCAGAAAAAGGCTTCAATCGGCGGGGTTTTGTTCTTTGCTCCCCTTAAGGGAATTATTACCAATGGATTCAACCCGGTTCTAAAGCATTATGGAGTAGATATTGTTGCGAAACAAAACGAAGCTGTAAAGGCGGTGCTTGACGGCACGGTGCTTTTCAGCAACTGGACACTCGAAACGGGCTATGTGATTGCTATCCAGCATTCACAAAACATAGTTTCGGTATACAAGCACAATTCAGCTATCCTTAAAAAAGCCGGCGATTATGTGAGAGCGGGTGAACCCATCGCCATTGTCGGCGATACCGGGGAACTGACAACCGGCCCCCACCTTCATTTTGAGCTATGGAATGACGGCAATGCCCTGAATCCCAAGGATTATATTACATTTTAACATATTCTGCACACAGTTGAAAAAATCCATTGCGATATTAGGATCAACAGGGAGTATTGGGACCCAGGCGCTCGATGTCGTGCGCAGCCATCCCGATCTGTTCGGCGTGGAGGTACTTACCGCCCAGAACAACTGTGACCTGCTGATCGCCCAGGCCGTCGAATTCAACCCAAATGCCGTGGTAATTGGGAATGCCGATTGTTACAGGAAAGTTTCTGATGCTTTAAAACCCTATCAGGTAAAGGTCTTTGCAGGCGAGGATTCAATAGCCCAGATTGTAGAAATGGACGAGGTTGACCTGGTTGTATGCGCATTGGTCGGTTATGCCGGGCTGCGGCCCACGCTCAGTGCGATCAAAGCAGGCAAGACCCTGGCCCTGGCCAATAAGGAGAGCCTGGTGATTGCCGGCGACCTGGTTATGGCAGAAGCGCACCGGAAAAAAGTCATGGTACTGCCTGTCGATTCCGAACATTCAGCCATTTTTCAATGCCTTGCAGGGGAACAGCCGGGCTCTGTTGAAAAAATCTACCTCACTGCCTCAGGCGGCCCGTTTCGCGGGAAAAGCCGGGCTGAACTGGTTGGCATCCCGAAAGAGGCTGCCTTGAAACATCCCAACTGGTCGATGGGAAATAAAATCACCATAGACTCTGCATCAATGATGAACAAAGGGTTGGAGGTTATTGAGGCCAGATGGCTTCTCAACCTGAAACCCGAACAGATAGAGGTGCTTATACATCCGCAATCGGTCATTCACTCGATGGTGCAGTTCGTCGACGGTTCGCTGAAGGCCCAGATGGGGCTTCCCGACATGAAACTCCCGATCCTTTATGCAATGTCGTACCCCGGGCGTATCGATTCCGATATGCCAAGGCTGAACTTTGCTGATTATCCCAGCCTTACCTTTGAACCGCCCTATAAGGATCTTTTCCGCAGCCTTGCACTTGCTTATGCTGCACTTCACCAGGGCGGCAATATGGCCTGTATCCTTAATGCAGCAAACGAGGTTGCCGTAAGCGCCTTTCTTGGCGGGCGTATCAGTTTTCTTGGCATGCCCGATGTGGTAGAACATTGCATGAAAACAACGACCTTTGTCCAAAAGCCCTCATACGACGACTACGTGGCCACCCATCATGAGGCAATGAGCAGGGCCCAGCTATTTATCAATAATTCAATGAATCATTCTTAATTAATCGGAAAAAAACGCATGGAAATCTTCATAAAAGTTGTTCAACTGTTGCTTAGTCTCTCAATTCTTGTCATATTTCATGAATTCGGACATTTTATTGCTGCACGTATTTTTAAAACACGTGTTGAGAAATTTTACCTTTTTTTCGATCCCTGGTTCTCCCTCTTTAAATTCAGGAAGGGCGATACCGAGTACGGCGTTGGCTGGGTTCCCCTTGGCGGTTACGTTAAAATTTCGGGAATGATCGATGAGTCGATGGACAAGGAGCAGATGAAACTTCCTGCACAACCATGGGAATTCAGGTCCAAACCGGCATGGCAAAGACTGATCATCATGCTTGGAGGGGTAACTGTAAATATCCTGCTGGCCATTGTCATCTACATTGCAATGCTTTCATTATGGGGTGAACAATACCTGCCTACCTCCGAGGTTAAATATGGAATTTCGGTTGACTCACTGGGTTACCGCATGGGTTTACGCGACGGCGACCGGATACTGACCATTGACCACAAACAGGTTGAGGATTTTGCTGCAATCCCCAAGACCATAATTCTTGAGGAGGCTAAAACCCTCCAGGTAATCCGTAACGGGCAGCAGGTGGATGTTCAGGTTCCCGAAGGGTTCATCAGCCACCTGATCAAGCAAAAGTCACCCGATTTCATTACCGTCAGGTTCCCTTTTGAGGCCGGGAAATTTGCTCCGGGCTCTCCGGCAAAGGCTGCCGGAATGCAGATCGGCGACAGGATCATCGGGCTGAATGATTCTGCTTTGATCTACTTCGACCAGTTCAGGGCCGCAATCCAGCGCTATAAGAACAAAACGGTCAGGGTCAGGGTGGTTCGCGTAAAAGACACTTTATGCATTCCTGTTGCAGTTCCCGAAGCGGGGCTGATCGGGGTATATCACAAGGCACCCCTTGCCTACTTCAACTGCCGGGAGAAAAACTACAATATTATCACGGCAATCCCTGCCGGTGTGGTGAAAGCCTTCGACGGGGCAGGCAACTACATCAAATCGGTTAAACTGCTCTTCTCGCAGGAAAAGGCGTACGAATCGGTTGGTGGCTTTATCACCATAGGCAACATCTTCCCCTCAACATGGGACTGGCCCGCCTTCTGGTCGCTTACCGCCTTCCTGTCGATCATGCTGGCCGTACTGAACGTTTTGCCCATCCCTGCACTTGACGGAGGCCATGTCATGTTTCTCTTTTATGAAATCATCTTCCGTCGCAAACCCAGCGACAAATTCATGGAATATGCCCAGGTTGTCGGTATGGTCCTGCTTTTCGGTTTGCTGATCTTCGCTAACGGGCAGGATATTATGAAGCTTTTCAGGCATTAGGAGGTAGCGGGGTGGCGAAATGGCGAAATAGCAGGAGCGTTGGATTTCCTCCTGCCGGGGCTCATTAGCGGGCCCTGGCTGGCGGCCTGCCGGCTGTTTTGCTACGAGGTTACCTTTTCCTGCAGGGATCCGAAACCCTCTCCAAGTATTTCAGTGGCATCGGTTACGGTGAGGAAGGCTTTCGGGTCGATGTCATGAATATATTCCTCCAGGATCGCCAGTTCGCGCCTGCTTACTACGGTAAAGATGATCCGTTTCTCTGACATGTTATACATGCCGTGCCCGTCGATGTAAGTTCCGCCACGGTCAAGGTTGTTGAGGATTTTATCCCGGATCTCCTCATGTTTGTCGGAAATGATGAACAGGCTTTTGTCGTAACTTATTCCCTGGAGCACCACGTCGATCACCTTCCCTGTTATGAAAATCACGATCCACGAATACAACGGGATTTTCCAGTCGCGGAAAACCAGCAGCCCGATGAGAACGATGGCTGAGTCAACATAAATGAGCAGAATTCCCAGCGGCAGCTTGGTGTACTTTGCGATGATCATGGCCACAATATCGCTTCCCCCCGAAGTTGCCCTGGATTTGAAGATAAGGCCAAGCCCCAGGCCTGCCAGGACACCTCCGAAAATCGACGACAGGAGCGCATCCCCCATAACCAGTGGTTTGAAACCCCAGAAAAATGTAAGGGTGTCGGTAAAAATGGCTGTCAGCGAAAAACCAACCACCGTTTTGAATCCGAATCTCGGCCCCAGGAATTTTATCCCGATGATGGTAAGCGGGATGTCAAAGCACAGTGCAACAAGGCCTACAGGGGTGTTAAAGAGGTAATGCAATACGATGGATATCCCGTAAACGCCGCCCGGAATGATTTTGTACGGGGTGATAAACAACACGAAGCTGGCAGCCAGGATAAAGGAACCAAGGATGATCAGGCTGTAGGATAAAAACCATTTCCGTGTAAAGGGTTTTTCCTTAATTAAAAAGAAGGCCATAATGATTGTTTTAGGATTGGTATGACAAGCAAATGCAAAGATATTTGATTACTGCACAATGCAAGCCCCTATTGTGCGTTTATGATTTAAACATTGTCTAAATTGGCATTGCAGTGATGTTGGTAATAAAAAAAGATGTATTTTTATCCCGTTTTTTAAATGAACCTAACATTCAGTTGTTGAACCTGCCTGTTGCCTTAAATCCGGCCAAACCCGGGGTAAAATGCCTTTTTATCCTGATCTTCCTTATTTTCCAGGGGGGGGCGATCATATATGCGCAGCAGTCGACCCTGATTACCCATTATATGTTCACCAACGTGGAATTTAACCCTGCTGCTGCCGGGAACAACGGAGGGATATCCGTTACCGGTCTGGTCAGGCAGCAATGGATAGGGTGGAAGGATTCAGATGGCAGCAAATCGGCGCCTCAGACCTATTTTTTAACTGCTGATTCACCCCTGAAGATATTGCATGGCGGTATCGGGGGGTCCATAACACAGGACCAGTATGGAGCCTTCAAGAATACAATCCTGAAACTGGGATATGCATATAAACTGGAGCTGGGCCCGGGAGATCTTTCCATTGGACTGCAGGGGAATTTGCAAAATACAGGTTATGATGCCACCAAATTCAAGGCAATCGATTCGCCCGACCCGATCCTTACCGGCCTGGAGGGAAAAACGAGCAGCATGATTGTCGACCTGGGGTTCGGCGTCTACTATAAGGTCCCTGAGAAATATTACATGGGAATCTCCATGGATAACATCCTTCAGTCGCATTCAAAAAAGATAGCTTATCAGCTTCGCCGGAACTACTATCTTACCGGCGGTTATCAGCTGAGTGTGCCTAACTACCCTGCATTCGAGCTGCTGCCCTCCGTGCTCTTTATGTACGACGGGGCTGCATTTCAGTTTAATGTGAGTACCCTGGTTGTGTATAACAACAAGTTTTACGGTGGACTGGCTTACAGGCACCAGGATGCGGTGTCGATACTTGCCGGGGTGGTGGTTAAAAGTCTCCGCATCGGTATAGCCTATGACATCTGTACATCGGCGATGCATAAGTATAACAGCGGGGGATTGGAAGTTATGGTCAATTACTGTTTCAAGATCGACATCGATAAATTCCGTAAAAGTTACAGGAATACACGTTTCTTATAAAAGAAAAAGTGTAATTTTGCCGTTTTGCTTGAAAAAATCAGGTTTAAAATAATAAATTTCAATACATAGCGTTATTTTCATCCATCAATCTGCCAACAAATGAAAAAACTGATCATTTATTCCGCGCTGCTCATCTTCTTGGGAAGTTGCGGTAACTCAGGAAGTGGTGAGCTTACGGGAGTAAAGGGCCGAAAGCGTTACTATTCGCCAGATCCGTTTGGTATGGTTTACGTTCCCATGGGTTCCTATACAATGGGCGTCAGCGATGAAGATATGCCCTATGCCCAGCTTAACAATCCGAAAACTGTTACGGTCCAGGCATTTTATATGGATCAGACCGAGATAACGAATAATGAATACCGCCAGTTCGTCTATTGGGTCAGAGACTCTATTGCCCGCCGTATCCTTGGTGAGACCAAACCTGAATTGTATCTTATATCAGAAAATAAGAAAACAGGGGAACAGTTTGACCCGCCTTTCCTGAACTGGGAATCGAAACTGGAGTGGAATTCGCCGCAACAGGATGTCAGGGATGCACTTGCCCAAATGTATCTTCCTGAAAATGAGCGTTATTTCAGGAGAAAAGAGATTGACACCCGTAAACTTTACTTTGAATACTATTTTGTTGATCTGAAAGCCGCCTCACGCAAGGATTACGGTGCCCAGACCGATCCCAAGGAAGCCAGCCTGGCTAACCGTCCCCAGGGTTTGAAAGACCGTTCGGTCTATGTCCGCAAGGAGGTTATCAATGTCTATCCTGATACGCTTTGCTGGATTCACGACTATGCTTACTCCTTCAATGATCCGAGCACTGAAAAATATTTCTGGCATCCGGCTTACGACAATTATCCCGTTGTGGGTGTCAACTGGCGCCAGGCCAATGCATTCTGCATTTGGCGCACGCAATTGAAGAACAGTTTCCTTTATGGAAAAAAGGGTGAGACTTTCATCAGCGATTTTCGTCTGCCGACCGAGGCTGAATGGGAATGGGCTGCCCGTGGAGGTTATGATGCAAACCCCTATCCCTGGGGAGGTCCCTATACCAGGAACGACAAAGGATGTTTCCTTGCAAACTTCAAACCGCTTCGCGGTGATTATATCGCCGACGGAGGCGCTACCACTGTGATCGTGGCACATTACCCTGCAAATGATTACGGTCTTTATGACATGGCCGGCAATGTGGCTGAATGGACCGTTACCGCTTTTCACCCGGCATCCTACAACTTCGCATGGGACCTGAACCCCGATTACAAATACAATGCAAAAGATGCCGATCCTCCCGCGCTCAAGCGTAAAGTTACCCGCGGCGGATCATGGAAGGATGTTGCCTATTTCATCCGTGTTTCAACCCGTGCCTATGAATACCAGGATACTGCAAAATGTTATGTAGGGTTCCGCTGCGTTCAGAGTTACCTGGGTCGTCAGCGCGATGACAATCCTTCAAGAGCCTCCAAGGTCTACAGATAAAAAAACTAACCAATCTTCTTTATAAACAATTAATTCAATCGTGTTATGGCGTTACTAGATTTTGTAAAAACAAAGCAGTATAAGAATTTCATGGCCAAGCTTTATGGCTGGGGAGCCGCTGTTGTAATCGTTGGTGCGTTGTTCAAAATCAACCATTATACAGGTGCAGATATCATGTTGATTATAGGCCTGGGTACTGAATCTATGATCTTCTTCTTCTCAGCTTTCGAACCGCCCCATGTTGAACCCGACTGGAGTCTTGTTTATCCGCAACTGGCCGGAATCTATCACGAAGACGAACTCGATTCAAGTAAAGCCTTTACCACCAAGGATACTGTTAGCCAGGAGCTTGACAAAATGCTTGAAAAGGCAAAAATAGGACCTGAGCTCATTGCCAGTTTAGGTACGGGAATGACAAAGTTGTCTGAAACCACCTCCAGGTTGTCGAATGTTGCAGATGCATCACTGGCGAATGACAAATATGTCTCTACAATGAAAACTGCTACTGAATCTGCAACCATACTGAATGATTCCTATCGCAAGACTGCCAGTTCACTTGAGCAGAATGTTGCTGCATCGCAGGAACAGATGACACATATCAAGGCAACCTCCAAAAATGCTGCTACCCTATCTACAATGTTTGCAGAAGTTGGCGAGTCGCTGAGGGAAGATGTCAATGCCAATAAAGCCTTCTCGGCCAGCATGACCAATGTGACTGCATCTGCAAATAAATTTGTTGAAAAGTACAATGAATCGGCAGCCATCCTTACAAAAACAACCGAGACTCTCAATGCCTCCGCAGCCGGTGGTGCCTCCTACAACAAGGAGCTCCAGCGCATCTCAACGAACCTCTCAGCCCTCAATGCATTATATGAGTTGCATTTACAGGGTTCTAACCAACAGATGGAGAATACAACCAAATACAATACCGTACTGAATAAATTTGCCACAAACCTCAATGAATCGCTGGCCAATACGGAAAAATTCAAGGTTGAGGTCGATAACCTGACCAAAAACATCGCAGCACTGAACAAAGTGTACGGAAACATGTTGTCGGCAATGAGTGTTGGCGGAAAATAATTAGAATTCACCTGTAAATAATATATAATAGATGGCTGGATATAAAGAGACACCGAGGCAGAAGATGATCGGAATGATGTATCTTGTTCTTACTGCATTACTCGCATTGAACGTCTCGAAACAGATCCTGGATGCATTTGTCGTGGTCAACGAAAGCATGGAGACCACCAACGACAACTTCTCGAAAAAACTGGACAACACGTATGCGAAATTCAAGATCCAATACCAATTAAATCCGAATAAAGTTGGTCCTTACTGGGAAAAAGCCAGGCAGGCCCATGCGCTCTCCGATAAATTTACCAAATACGTAGATAGTATCAAGTACCTGGTGATCATGCGGACGGAAAAACTGGAGTCAATGGCGGATGCTAAAAAGCTGAATCTTCGCGAAGCCAAGCGCAAAGACAACTATGATACGCCTACCCGGTTTTTTATCGGTAGTTCCCCGGATGGTTCAGCAGGCGAATCGAGAATCCTGAAGGAAAAAATAGAAAACTACAAGAAACAGATACTTGAACTTGTCGACCCGAAATTCAGGAACACCATCAAGGTAGGAATGGACACAAAAGGGCCGTTTTACGATGAGGACGGGAAACAGCAACCCTGGGAGATGCATAATTTTTACCGCACCATCCTGGCTGCAACTGTTACAATTTTGAACAAGACAAAGGCTGAAATTTACAATGCAGAGTTTGACGTTGTTAACAACCTTTACAGTTCCATCGATGCTTTGAATTTTAAATTCGACAGAATCCAGGCAAAGGTGATCCCCAAAAGCAGCTACGTTTTCCTTGGGGATGAGTACCAGGCTGAAATTCTTGTAGGAGCCTACGATACCAAGCAAAACCCGGATGTCCGCTATACCCTTGGATCAGACAGCCTTGCGGAAGGAAACTTTAAAAATGCAACTTCACTCGAAGGTGCAAACGGGTTGGTGGTTCTTAAACTGGGCGCCTCATCCGAAGGATTAAAGAAGTTTGCCGGGATCATCAAAGTGGTTAGTCCGCTGGGAGATACCATGACGTTCCACTTCAAGGATGAGTTCATCGTTGCAAAACCGAGTCTCACCATTTCTCCGACCAAGATGAATGTATTCTATATCGGTGTGGATAATCCTATTGCCATCTCGGTTCCGGGCAGCCCCGAAAAGATCATCCCTACCATTTCCACCGGCAGTATTAAACTCGATGCCGATGGTAAAAACTGGATTGTCTACAACCTTGGCAAGGGCCCAAAAGAGGCTGTGGTAACTGTAAATGCTGTGTTTTCGGGAAAACAGAAAGCAATGGGCAGCTTTACCTTCCGTTTGAAAAAGGTTCCAGATCCCATTGCCAAAATCGCAGGCAAGAGCGAAGGCTTTATTTCGAGACCTTTGCTTATGGCGAGCCCATACCTGATCCCTGAAATGCCTGTTGGGTTCGACTTTAACATGAATTATGTCGTGACCTCATTCACCTTTGGTACCTTTATATCCGGCGACGTCTTTACCGAAAAGGTCACCGGGAACTCTCTCATCAACAATAAGAAGCTTCTTGATATCTTGAAAGCTGGGAAAAAGAATCAGCGTATCTGGTTTGAAGATATTATGGTTAAGGGTCCCGACGGGGAACGTTCGATCGGATCTGTCAATTTGAAAGTGAACTAATTGTAATCTGGAGGTTTTATGAAAAAAGCACTTTTTCTGGTTTTATTCTTGGCTGTTTTTGCAGGAATAAGCCTTAAGTCCTATTCACAAGTTCTGGAAGGTCCTCCCAGAGACGGTGTGTATGATAAAACAACAATCACCCAGGTGCAGCCGATTCCATATCCCTACCTGCGGGAAGCAGACGTGATATGGACGAGGAGGATCTGGCGGGTGCTCGACATGCGCGAAAAGATGAACCAGCCGTTCTACTTTCCTGAAAAACCGCAGAACAGCTGGCGCAGTTTTATCCAGATCATCATGGATGGGCTTAAAGAGGGCACAATTACAGCCTATTCGTCACTATCCGATCAGTTCCTGACGCCTAGTACTTACAAGGAGCTGATGGACCAGCTCCAGTCCACCAAGAAAATGACCCTGAAGCGTCCCTACGAGCCATATGATGATTATGATACCGTCATTCAGAAGGATTTCAGGTCTGCTGATGTAAAGAGTTTGCGTATCAAGGAAGATGTTTACTTCGACAGGCAGCGTTCGCAGGTTGAGGTAAGAATCCTGGGTATCTGTCCCGTGATGGACGACATCGATGATAATGGCAACTACCGCGGACCCAAACCGCTTTTCTGGATCTATTTCCCGGAATGCCGCAATCTCTTCGCCAAAAACGAAATCTTCCACCTGAAAAACGGTTCTGCCGGCAGGATGACCTATGATGATGTGTTTATGAAAAGGATGTTCTCCAGCTATGTTTATAAAGAGGAGAATGTATACGACCGTGCGATTAGTGAATATGCCACAGGAGTGGATGC
>JBAXFZ010000002.1:0-33131 GCA_037139685.1 Bacteroidota bacterium | reverse complement strand
TTGGGCGTGTTCTGCGGCCCAGGTTTTGAGTTCTTCGATCAAGGCCAAACGCTGCCTGGCTGGCAAACAGGAATATGCAGAGCAATGATATCGCCACCGTTCGTAGCTGCATCTCATGCATCCCGCGTATTGCACATCGGGTGGTTGTCATGCATCTCTCATGTTGAAACAGAGGCTGGGGTCGGCATGCAGGTTATCCATGAAGATGCTCACTCCGTTTACGGTGATTTTGTATTTGCTTCCCACCGATTCGATACATGCATCGTAAACCTGACCGGTCTGTATTGTTGTAATATAGAGGAAGGTGAATTTAGGATCGGTTGTTTTCTCATCATATGTATAGCCATAGATTTTAACCTTACCGCTGGAGGTAAAATCAGGGACCCAGGTTAACCTGACAGAGTTGCTATGGTCATTCATCCCGTATGAAATACCGGTAACCTTGTTCTGGTCGCTGTCGTCGATGTTGCGTGGGGGAGCCCACCAGCATTCGTTGTGCAGCATAAAGCGCACTGAATACTTGTTTATTTTCCAGCCAATTGCACCAATTCTTTCAAAAACATTGACAGAGCAATAATGGTTTCCTTTTTTAATTTTGTATTGTCGCATCGCATTGTTTTTTAAAGTGAATAATTAGTGTCCAGGGCCGGACACCTGTTATTTCCGGATGATCAGCTTGCCGCGGAAGATGTCCTGCCGGTTCTGCAGGGAGATAAGGTAGGCCCCGGCGTCCAGCGAACTAACATCCAGTGTTAAAAAAGAGTCTGCCTGCATCTTTTTATTCAGGATTACGGCACCCTGAAGGGTGACCAGTGAAACGTCGTACATTCCCGAGATTTTTTCAGTTGCAGTTATAGTCACAAAATCCTGTGCCGGGTTTGGATAAACAGCCAGGGTGCCGGATTTCCCGGATGCCAGGTCCGGCAGTCCAGCCTTGGTACCGTCGGGCAGCACGGTGAACTCACACAGTCCGAAGCCAAAAACATTGTTATAAACCTTGAAATCCTCCTGGTAGAAATCGCCGAAGGCGGTCACCCCCGGGATGAACAGTGCATCCGGTTGCAGGATCCGGCCCAGCTGAAGATGCCCGGTGAAATACCCGTTGTCGGAAATATGATAGACCAGTCCATCGGGTCCCCGTTTCAACCCGCCGGCATAGGTCTCGGGGAAGGTGTGAACCAGGGTGGGGGAAAAGAATGAATTGCCGAGGTCAACCTGGTAGAGCTCGTTCATCTCCATGAAGGTCTTGTAAACAGTATAATAGAGGAAGTTCCCGTTTGGGGAGAATTCCAGGTTGTACACGGACGGGACGGAGGAGCTGTAACCCGGATCGCATCTTTTAACTGTTGATGGACGGAAATTGCCGTTGACATTGTCAAATTCGATCGTAAAGACCGCGCTGGTGTACTGGACCGAAATACCGATGTTCGTGGTGCCGGTGCCCGTTCCTGCCTTGGAACTGGTGATGAACAGGATGGGTGACGCTCCGCTCCCGGGCAGGGGGAGTTTCTGCGGACCGAAGTCGTAATTTCCTGCGTAGGAAACAATGTCCCGGTCGATCTTGTAAACCACGTATTTGAAGCTATTGGCGGGAACATCCGGGAAAAGGCTGACGATCAGCCACAAAACATCAGGATCTGTATCGCTCGGCACGATCTTCATCCCTTCGGTAACCTGGGCAAACCCGTACGGACCAGGTAACCCGGTGGTTTCGCCAAAGGTCTGTGAAATGGCATCGTAAATGCGGCAGGTTACGGTACCGATGGTGTAACTGGTTTCGACCGCTCCCGTCCCGTTGGAAAAAATATAATATTGACGGTACAAGGATTTTAGGGTGTCGGTATGGGGAATCGGGGCTATCGCCACCGGCTGGGAGCTGGAGGTATTGCCCCCCAGGTTGACGGAGCTCACCAGGTTGTTCTGTTTATCAAAGACATTTTTGCCGTCGGTATAGAAAATAAGCGCCCCCGTGTAGGGGTTCGTAACAACAGCCCACTGCTCGCCGCCGTTGCCGGTGGTGATCTGGTTGGGCTGACCGGTAGGGAGATTAACTACCGGGTTTGAAAGATCGCCGAAATAAAGGGTGGCATTGGTTGTCCCTGTCTGGGGCCTGCCGAAGATCCAGGTTATATCCTGGAATTGTGCTGAAAGGTGGTACGCAGTGAAAATAAGCAGGACTAGGAGAGATAACTTTTTCATTATAACTGTATTTATAAATGAATACGACTGTGGAGTATGCCGAATGGTCAGTGAACCGAAGTTTGTCCCAATGTTATTTAATACCCAAATTTACAACGATTTTGAAAATAATGGCGGAATTAAGGTAATTTTATGCACTAAATTGGAAAAAAACCGGGAACTATTCCGGGAAGCGCATCATTCCTCGTTTTTCAGGAATCGAAGACACCTTTCATTTAGCTTAACTTTTATAATTTTTGCCGAAATCATGCAGAATCCTCCCAAAAAGCTTTTCCTTCTCGATGCCATGGCCCTGATTTACAGGGCCTATTTCGCCTTTAACAAAAATCCCCGCCTGAGCTCAAAAGGGGTGAATACATCTGCCGTCTTCGGTTTTGCCAATGTGCTGCTTGATCTGCTTAAGAACGAGAAGCCGACCCATATCGCTGTTGCTTTCGACACCATGGCCCCGACTGTACGGAAAGTTGGATTTGACGCCTACAAGGCCCACCGCCAGGATACTCCCGAGGATATCATCAACTCGATTCCCTATATCAAGGAGTTGATTGAGGGGTTTAATATCCCGGTATTGTTTGTCGACGGGTATGAGGCCGACGATGTGATCGGCACCCTTGCCAAACAAGCGGAGAAACATGGTTTTACAACTTACATGATGACGCCCGACAAGGATTTCGGGCAGCTTGTCAGCGATCAGACCTTCATTTACAAGCCGGGCAAGTTCGGCAGTGATGTTGAAATCCTTGGGGTGAAAGAGGTATGTGAAAAATTCAGCATAAGCCGTCCGGGACAGGTGATCGACATCCTTGGCCTGTGGGGCGATGCTGCAGATAATATTCCCGGGATCCCGGGTGTTGGCGAAGTAACGGCGAAGAAACTGGTGGCCGAATTTGATTCGGTTGAAAACCTCATCGCCAATGCTGATAAAATCACAAATGAAAAGCTGCGCTTGAAAGTATTAGAATTCAGCGACCAGGCAATAATGTCGAAGCAGCTTGCCACCATCATCCTCGATGTGCCAGTTGATTTCGATGAAACCAGGCTGATCATGGAACATCCCGATGAACAGCGGTTAAAAAAGCTGTTCGACGAACTTGAATTCCGCACCTTCGGCCAGCGGGTGTTCAACTGGCTGGCTTCAAAGGACCAGGAGACTCATGAGGTTCAAAATGCAAAGGGAAAAATGCAAAATGCAAAACAGGGGGTACAGCAGGACCTGTTTTCCGGATCTGCCCACTCTTTTGTCACTCCTCCCAAAGCGGGCCTGACAACTCCAAGACCAGTAGCTTCTGCCCCTGTGACGCCCCCTTCCGATTCTGAACCCGGTGATGGGGACATTTCGCCTGCCGGTGAATACCAGGGCCGTCATTTTACAATTTCCGACACCCCCCACACCTACTTCCTGGCCGACACCCCTGAAAAGGTTGAGAAACTCGTCAGTGATCTTGAAAAACAGCGCTCCTTCTGCTTTGATACCGAGACCACGGGTTTGAACCCCAATACCGCCGAGCTTGTCGGCATGTCGTTTTCGTGGAAGGCACATGAGGCATACTATGTGCCGCTGCCGGAAGAACGCGATGCCACCCTTGCAATAGTTTCCCTGTTCAAACCGGTAATGGAAAACGACAAAATCCAGAAAATCGGGCAGAATATGAAGTTCGACATTTCGATCCTTCGATGGTATGATGTGATTGTCAATGGTCCTCTTTTCGACACCATGATGGCCCATTATCTCATCCAGCCGGATATGCGCCACGGCATGGACCTGCTGGCCGAAACCTACCTGGAATACAGCCCGGTTTCAATCGAAACCCTGATCGGGAAAAAAGGGGTGAACCAGCTCAACATGCGTTCGGTCGATATCGAAACCGTAAAGGAGTATGCCGCCGAAGATGCCGATATCACCTTTCAGCTGAAGGAGGTTTTCGAGCCCATGCTGGAGGAGTCGGATACCCGGGGATTATTTGACAACATTGAAATTCCGCTGATCCCGGTACTTGCATCGATGGAGGCCGAGGGGATCAGGATCGACCCGGTTACCCTGAATGATTTTTCGGCAGAACTTGAAAAGGAGATACGGGTCCTTGAAAGCGCCATATACGAGGATGCGGGAACCAGCTTCAACGTTTCATCACCGAAGCAGCTCGGGGAGATCCTCTACGAAAAATTGCGCATCGTCGAAAATCCAAAACAGACCAAGACCAAACAATTCAGCACCAGTGAGGATGTCCTGGCCAAACTCGAGCATAAACATCCCATTGTCAGTAAAATACTTGAATACAGGTCGCTTACAAAGTTAAAATCGACCTATGTGGATGTCCTTCCCACCCTGATCAATCCCCGCGACGGCAGGGTTCACACCTCGTACAACCAGGCGGTAGCCGCAACCGGGCGCCTGAGTTCGAACAATCCAAACCTGCAGAATATCCCGATCCGTACCGAGAAGGGACGCGAAATCAGGAAGGCTTTTGTACCCCGTGACGAAAATTACCTGCTGCTCTCGGCCGACTATTCCCAGATCGAATTACGCATCATCGCCCACCTGAGCCGGGATGCAGGGATGATCGCCGATTTCAACCTGGGTCTCGATATTCATGCGGCTACGGCTGCAAAGGTTTATGGAATCGAGCTCGGCGAAGTCACCAGGGAGATGCGCCGAAACGCCAAGATGGTCAATTTCGGGATCATCTATGGAATTTCGGCATTTGGCTTGTCTGAACGGCTGAATATCCCCCGCAAGGAGGCTGCAGAAATCATCAGCCAGTATTTTATCAAGTATCCCGGCATCAAGACATACATGGACAGTACCATTGAATCGGCGCGCCTCAACGGTTACGTGGAAACCATGATGAAACGCAGGCGCTACCTGCGCGACATTGTCTCTGGCAACGCCACCATCCGGAGTTTTGCCGAGCGGAATGCCATCAACGCACCCATCCAGGGCACGGCTGCCGACATGATCAAGATCGCCATGATCAATATTTTCAGGGAGATGCAGCAGCAGGAGCTGAAGTCGCGGATGATCCTGCAGGTACACGACGAACTGGTGTTCGATGTGCATAAGAGCGAAATCGAGGTGATCAAACCCATTGTCACCGAAGGGATGCAAAATGCCATCCTGCTCGATGTACCTGTACTTGTGGAGATGAACACCGGGGCTAACTGGCTGGAGGCGCATTAGTAGGTAGCGAGGTAGCGTGGTAGCGAGGTAGCGAAATAGTGAATTGCGAAATTATTAATGACAAATTTCTTTGAAGTTTGAGCTTTTTTTTCGTACTTCGTATTCCGTAAGTAAAACTTTCTTCGCCTGGTTGAAATTTAACAATTCTGCAATGACTTATAAAAATGACATACGTGTTGTAATGACCCTGGATGCCGGTGGCACCAATTTTGTTTTCAACGCCGTACAGGCTGAACAGGAGATCCTTGAGCCCATTACCATGTCGGCCAAAGATGACAACCTGGAGGGGGTTTTAAATAAAATCATTGATGGCTTTAACCTGGTTCAGTCTAAACTGTTGCCTAAACCGGTCGCCATCAGTTTTGCATTCCCCGGCCCGGCAGATTTTGAGAACGGGATTATCGGCGACCTGCAGAACCTGCCCTTCTTCAGGGGAGGCGTGGCACTTGGCCCGATGCTCGAGGAGAAATTCGGCATCCCTGTATTCATCAACAACGACGGCGATTTGTTTGCCTTTGGTGAGGCCATCTCCGGGCTGCTTCCTGAAATCAACAAAAAACTCGAGGATGCAGGGAATCCGAAGCGATATAAAAATCTCTTCGGCTGTACGCTGGGCACCGGTTTCGGGGGAGGCATCGTCACCCGCGACGGGATGCTTCTCGGGGATAACTGCGCCGGCGGTGAAATCAACCGGATGCGCAACCGCACCTTCAAGAACTGGGATACCGAGGAAAGTGTCAGCATCCGCGGCATCAAACGTGAGTATGCCAACAACACGGGGCTGAACATCTCCTCCTGCCCCGAACCAAGAGATATTTTCGAAATCGGCATGGGCAGGTCAAAAGGAGACCAGGAGGCTGCTGTCCACGCTTTTGAAGCCTTCGCCAGGGATGCTGCCGATGCCCTGGCCAATACCATCACGCTGCTCGACGGGCTTGTGGTGATCGGTGGCGGGCTCTCGGGAGCTTACCCGATTTTCCTGCCAAAACTGGTCGAAGAGATGAACTATCCATTCGACACCATGTCGGGGCACCCCCTCGAACGCATGGAGGTTGTTGCATATAACCTTGAGGACCCGAACGAGCTGAACTCATTTCTCACCTCCACGTCAGTCGATATCCCGGTTCCCTTTTCGACCAAAACCGTCAGCTTTGACCCTAACAAGAAAATTGGAATCGGGATTTCCCGACTGGGCACATCCAAGGCGGTTTCCATTGGGGCTTATGCATATGCACTGGCGAAACTTGACAGGAAACCATGATAATCACTTCAACTGGTAAGAATATTTACATAACAAAAATTTTTATCTCTTTGTAAATGACCGTTTTTTTTTATTTAACTTTGCGAAAAAGAATATTTAATCAGTCGTAACCTCAACAAATCCAACACTATGAAAAAAATTGTACTTTCTTTTTTATTCCTTGCTGCAACCATCGTGGTTGTTGCACAAACTGTATCACGTTCCATGGTTGTGATGGAAGTGGGTACCGGTACATGGTGCCAGTATTGTCCGGGCGCTGCCATGGGCGCTGACGACCTGCTGTCAAACGGCAAATTTGTTGCTGTGATTGAAAACCACAATGGTGACGGATATGCCAACAACTATTCAAACGCCAGGAATACCCTGTATGGCATCAACGCTTACCCGGCTGCCGGTTTTGACGGTATGCAGGGTTATGTGGGAGGAAACCATTCCTCATCCATGTACGGCACATACCTGCCGATTTACAACACCCGCATCGCCAACCCTTCTACTGTTGCGATGGATATTGCCGTTACAAACACAGGTCTCAATTACACTGCCGTGGTAACCCTGACCAAGGTCGGAACCATCACTGCCACCAGCCTTGTGCTGCAGTTCGCGGTTACACAGTCCCACATCCAGGCCAACTGGCAGGGACAGACCCACCTGGAACATGTGAACCGTTTGATGGTTCCATCCCAGAATGGTACTGCCGTCAGTTTCGCCGGTGGTAATGTTCAGGTTGTCACGCTCAATTTTGCCATGGATGCCACATGGCCCCTGGCCGATTGCGAATTCATCACTTTCCTGCAGGACATGGATGCCGGACAGGGCCTGCAGCAGGGCACTACCGCCACCTACCCCATGAAAAAATATGAAACCCTCAATGCCGTTAAACGCGGAACAATCGATCTCTCTCCCGATTTTACCGTAGTCTCAAACAACGTTACCACCAACACCCCGGTTACCTTTACCAATGCCACTACCGGCGGCTATATCGGAGTTCCTGAAAGCTATGAGTGGATTTTCCCGGGTGGCACTCCGGTCTCCTCCTTCGATAAAGACCCCGTTGTCTCCTATGCCGACCAGGGAACCTATGATGTAACGCTGATCGTGAACAGGGGCGGCCAGATAGACACCCTCGTGAGGCCAGGTTACATCACTGCCAATTTCCCGGTTGGCATTCAGAAAAACCAGACAATCATCGCTACCAAAGTCTCCCCGAATCCCTGCCAGGGCATCCTGACACTCGATGTTTACAGCGGAAAAACAGTGAACGTGAATGTTTCGGTGATCAACTCAATCAATATCCCGGTTTACCAGGAAAACGGTATTGCCATCTCCGGCCACATGACCAAAACGATCGATCTGAGCAATGTTGCAAAAGGGATCTATTTTGTCGTTGTTGAACAGGAGGGAAATAAAACTGTCAAGAAGGTAATCATTAACTAAATACCTTGCAGCAGAAGAAAAAGAGGGTCTCCCGGAAGGGTGCCCTCTTTTTTTATTTTTTGACCGGCACCGGAGGATTATTATTTGTAACTTTGTATCTTAGACAGCTAAAATTATGAAAAAGATTTTCATCCTTTTCTTCTCATGTGCACTGGCAATCAGCCTGATGGCCGGGAACATCGACAAAGTATTCACCTTTTCAAAGGTAAATATCTTACAAAACGGGGCACACCAGAGTGTCGTGCTCGACAATACCATGCTGGCCGGGCTTGCCGGGGAGCCCATGCTTCCCTACCACCAGGTAGCCCTCATGCTTCCCCCGGGAGAAAAGGCGACCGGGATAACCATCACCGGCGAAGAACTCACCCCGGTGCCGGGATCGTTCGAACTCTTCCCGCAACAGGCCATGCAGCCAATATCGAAGGGTCCCGACGGCCATTTCCTTAAAAAGGAGGAGGTGTACCGCTCATTGGCCAGCTACCCCTCCACTCCGACGGGCCACCTCATCAATTCTTACCTCAACGGTTACGCATTTGCCCTTTCGACCTTCACCCCGGTTATTTACAACCCGGCCGGGAAGGCTGTTTCGTATTATAAAAGGGTCACCGTTCATGTCACCACGCAGCCCGATCAGGAAGCTGCCCTTGCCTTAAAAAACCTGACCTCCTCGGCCAATGCCCTTAAACGCGTCAGGCTGTTCGCGCAGAACCCCGAAATGATGAACAATTACCCGGTAAAAAGCACTTTAAAGACCGGATACCAGATTCTGATCATTACACCTGCCCAGTTCCAGGGCGGATTCCAGGACCTTGTCAACTATTACAACAGCAAAGGGTTATCCTCACAAATCGCCACCACCGAAGCGATCGGCACCACCATGAGCGGCCAGGACCTCCAGGAGAAGATGCGCAACTACATCACCGCCGAATACCAGAACAATGGTGTTGAACAGGTTATCCTTGGCGGGGATGCCGAGTATGTGCCCTACCGCGGATTTTATTGCTATGTGATCTCCGGGTCGGGCTATGAGGATTCAAACATCCCGGCCGATATCTACTATTCGGCCCTCGACGGCAACTGGAATACCAATGGCAATGCCAAATGGGGTGAACCCGGCGAAGATGACCTGCTGCCCGAACTTTCAGTCGGCCGCATGTCGTTCAGCACCCCGCAGGAACAGGCCAACATGGTGCATAAATCGGTATCGTACCAGGGCAACCCCGTTCCCGGCGAGATGAAAAAACCTTTCCTGGTCTCCGAATTCCTATATGATGCTCCCATGACCTGGGGATCCGACTACCTCGAGCTGCTGGTGAACGATCACAGCGATAATGGCTATTTCACCCATGGGATCCCGTCGAATGAAAACATGTTAACCCGTCTCTACGACACCCTGATCTCCCCCCCGTCAAATGTTTACAGCTGGAGCATCGGGCAGTTGCTGGCACAGATCAATTCGGGCCAGTCATTCATCCACCACTGCGGCCACTCCAACTGGGACTACATGATGCGGCTTTCGAACTCGCAGATCACCAACCAGAATTTTGCCCAGGTTGACGGGATTACCCATAATTACCAGCTCATGTACACCCACGGATGCATCTGCGGCGCCTTCGACGAATCCGACTGCATTGCCGAACTCTGTACCACCATCTCCAATTTCCTGGTTGGCGGGGTCTTCAACTCGAGGTACGGCTGGTTCGACCAGGGAACCACCGAAGGTCCCTCGGCCCACCTGCACCGTGAATTTATCAGCGCCATGTATAACCCGAACCCCGATTCAGCCATCTCTGAACTCGGCTCGGCACATACCATGTCAAAGATCAAAACGGCACCCTGGATCGGACTTCCCGGCGAATTTGAACCGGGTGCCCAGCGCTGGTGCCACTACGACTGCAACGTTCTCGGCGACCCTGCCCTGAAGGTGTGGATCGACAACCCCATTATCGGCATCGCAGAAACTTCCGGAACATTCTCCTGCACAGTATCACCAAACCCGGCCACCGATAAGGTTACCCTGTCGTACGTGTTAAAAAACCCCTCGGAGGTTACGCTTTCTGTGCTCAATGCCATGGGACAACAAATTTCCTCCAGAACCCTTACCGACAAAACGGCGGGTAACCATTCTGTGTCATTCAGTGTGAACGGGTATAACCCGGGCATCTATTATTGCAGAATAGAGACAAAAGACAATTCAGCAACCAGAAAACTGATCGTTGGAAAATAAAAGGTCAATGATGATTTCCCTGTTCATACAATGAATTCAAGGTGAAAATGTAAAAAGGAGGTTGTCTTATCCGGGACAACCTCCTTTTTTCTTTATAAATCTCCGTGGCGGCACCCAAGGCCGTTACCGGTATCACAAGCCGGTTTAAGCCGTTTTTTTAATGATCAGTTTGTCGATGCGGTTTCCGTCGAGGTCGACAATTTCAAATTCATACTCTTTCCAGCTGAATTTTTCACCCGGTTTGGGGATGTGTTTGAGGATGCTCATTGCCAGGCCGGCAAGGGTGTCGAATTTAACCTTGTTTTTGTCGAAGCCCTGGATGTTGAACTCATAGGCGAATTCGTAGAACGACATCTGCCCGTCGGCCAGCCAGCTGCCGTCGTCGCGCAGGTTGATCTGGGGCTCATCGGGGTTTGGTTCGTTGAAATCGCCAACCAGTGCCTCCAAAATATCATTCAGCGTCACAAGGCCAACAGTGGAACCGTATTCGTCGACTACCAGCCCGTAATGAATTTTATTCAGTTTGAATATTTCGAGGGTTTCATAGGCGGTGAGGGTTTCAAGAACAAACTGCGCCTCCTTCACCTGGTCCTTGATGTCGAAATTCTCATCGCAGATGTTACCCAGGAAAAGATCCTTGATAAAAATAACCCCCAGAACATTGTCAAGGTCATCTTCACATACGGGATAGACCGAATGCAGCTCTTCGCGCATCTTTTTCCGCATGACATCCGTAGTCTCATGAATATCAAGCCAGACCAGGTCGGAATGGTGGGTCATCAGCGAAGAGACCTTCCTGTCGCCCAGGTGGAACACCCGTTCCACGATATCCTGTTCAATTTCCTGCACCTCCCCGTCCTCGGCGCCCTCCTGCACCATCGCCTTGATCTCCTCCTCCGTAACCTTCGATTCGGCTGAGGGTTTGATGCGCATCAGCAGAAGGATCAGGTCCCCGGCCCTGGATAGGAAAAAGGTGAACGGGTAAGTGATGTATGTGAGTGCCAGGAGCGGGCGGATCATGGCTTTTGCAATCCCCTCCGAGTTGATCAGGCCGATGCGTTTTGGCACAAGTTCGCCGATCAGCATCGACACGAAGGTAACCAGGATCACAACCAGGGTGAGGGCAAGCGAGTGGCTTAAATGGGCACTGATGCCCAGGCTTAGCAGCAGATCGGCCATGCCGTGCGCAATTTCGTCGCTGGAATAGACCCCTGTCAAAATTCCAACCAGGGTGATGCCGATCTGCATGGTCGACAGGATGCGCGACGGATTATTGGCATTGTCGAGCGCCAGCTGCGCCAGTTTGTCACCGTGACGCGCATCAAGCTCAAGTCGCGTTTTACGTGCCGAAACCAGCGATATTTCAGCCATCACAAAGGCACCGTTGATTAAAAAAAGAATTAATAGGATGATGATTGCAGATATCATTTGATCAGGTGATTTAAAGTTAAAGGGCAAAGATACGAATAATGTGAGGGAATCGGTTTAACCGCCCGGCGGGAGCCGTTCCGTCCTCCCTGCTGCCGAAAATTATCCCGCATCTGCTTTTATTGTAACTTTGTGATGAAAAGGATCCCGTCATGAAAAAATATATCTCTTTCGCCGTATTGCTTTGTTTGCTGCTCAACCTGGTGATTTCCGCACAGCCCCTGGGAATGTTACCCGAGATAACACCGGCCGGCAAGGGAAAGGTGAACACCAAAATCGACAACATCGGTTACTGGAACAGGATGGCAGAGCTTGGATATGTAAAGCCGGCCCCGGTGATAAACATTCCTGATGCCAGGTTTACCGGCTCGATGATACGTCCTTACCGGAACCCGGCCCTTCCAGCAACCCTCTTTCCTTACAATGCATCCCCCTTTACCCCTCAGAATTCACCTGATATCCCCGTTACCGGCGAGACCGATGTCACCCAGACTGAAAACTCGGTATTCATCGACCCGACGGATGAGGCAGTGGTGCTTAACTCAAACAATTCGACCAGCTGGAAACTCGGAGCCGCCCAGGATATCTATGGTGCCGACGCCCTTTACAGCAATGATGCCGGCCAGGTTTGGGGCGGATCTACCCTGGGCACGAACGGGACCAACAACGGCGACCCATCCACGGCCATCGGGATGAATGGCTGGTGGTACATGGGCAGGATCACCGGCGACAACGGCCAGGCGGTTTCATACAGCCAGGACCAGGGGAACAGCTGGACGAAGGTAAAGGTTGGCAACGGGCCAACTTCAGGGAACGGGCTGCTCGACAAAAATCACCTCTGGGTTGATAACAGTGTAACCAGTCCCTACAACGGGTATCTTTACGCTGCCTGGACAAATTTCATTCCCGGCCATCCCGACACAAACCAGGTTGAGTTTGTACGTTCGATCAACAACGGGCTTAACTGGTCGTCGCCAATGAATATCAGCTCCGCCGCGGCTGCCCTTCAGCTTAACCACGGAGTCAACATTAACTCCGGCCCCAACGGCGAGGTTTATTTCGTATGGAGTATCTACGATTCCTGGCCTGCCGATGAAAATGCCATTGGCTTTACCAAATCCATGAACGGGGGGAACGTCTTCTTCCCTGCCACAAGGATTATCAGCAATATCAAGGGAATCCGTGCCACCATGACCGGCAAGGCCATGCGGGTAAACTCCTTCCCGTCGATGGCCGTTGATATAAGCACAGGTCCCGACAGGGGAAACATATACGTAGTCTGGTCAAATTCAGGGGTTCCCGGGATAAACACCGGCCCGGATATCGATGTATGGCTCATCCGCTCCTCCGACAAGGGATCAACCTGGTCGGCCCCCATCCGTGTAAACCAGGACCCTCCCGGGCTCGGCAAACAGCACTATTCACCCTGGATCACCTGCGACCCCGTAACCGGCGGGCTGTGCGTAATCTATTATGACGACCGTAACCTCCCCTCAACCGATGCATCGGTATTTGTTTCCTGGTCGTACGACGGCGGACTCTCATGGAGCGACCTCCAGGTGAGCGATTACTCATTCACCCCTGAACCCATCGCCGGCCTTGCATTCAGCTATTTCGGTGATTATATCGGCATCCAGTCGCGCAACATGAAGGTTTACCCGGTATGGACCGACAACCATAGCAGCGGGCTTCCCATGACCTACACCTCCCCCTTCGACCTGGGCCCAAATCCAAACCAGCCATGGGTCATGTACTATTCAAACACCCTCTCCCCTGTTTCGGGCGGAGGCAACGTTACCCTGAACTACGGCGACTCCCTCTACCTTTCGCTGGGACTTAAAAATATAGGCGACCAGCAGGCAACCGGCGTTACGGCCACGCTGTCGGCAAACTCGCCCTATGTCACCATAACCGACAGCACGGCTGCCTATGGGACGATCGCCCCCGGCCAGGTTAAAGTGATTCCAAACGGTTATACAATCAGGGTCTCCGACACCATCCCCGACAACCTGCCGGTTCATTTCAGGGTGCGCGTCAGCAGCACTGATTCAACCTGGTACAGCCAGTTTTCGATTGAAGCGCATGCCCCTGCCATGAAAATCAACGGTCTCACGGTCATTGACACCCTCTCAGGGAACCACAACGGGCGCATGGATCCCGGCGAAACAGTACAACTGGTGATTTCAAATACAAACACCGGTGATTTTAGCTGCAGGGCCGCCTATGCCCGGCTGTCGACCACCTCTCCCTACCTGACGATTTTATCCGACAGCATCTACCTCGACAGCCTCGGACCAGGTGAAGTCAAAAATGCCGTCTTCACCGTCCTCGTCAGCCAGGATGCCCCTTCGGGCAGCGGGGCTGACCTGCAGTATGCCATTCATACCGGTTTATACAAATCCCAGAGGTCATTCAGGGAGATGATCGGGATCATCATCGAGGACTGGGAATCAAACAGCTTCACCAAATTCCCCTGGCAGATGGCCGGGACCCTTCCCTGGACAACCACGACCGATGTGCCGTGGGAAGGCACCTACTGCGCCCGTTCAGGTGCGATCCCCGATTATTCATCGTCACGCATGTTTGTCAACTACACCGCTGCAACGGATGACAGTATCTCGTTCTACCTGCGCACATCCACCGAGGCCGGCAGTGACTGGCTGTTGTTTTACATCGATGCCGTACTCCAGGACCAGTGGTCGGGTGAAACCCACTGGACACGCGCCGCCTACCCTGTATCTGCAGGTCCCCATCAATTCAGGTGGATTTACCAGAAGGATCTCTCTTTTTACTTCGGCGAGGACAGGGTAATGGTTGATTTCATAGTCTTCCCGGCACCTGTCCTGCCTTCTGTGACAGCGGGACCCAACGATACAATCTGTGCGGGGATGAAGGCTGACCTGCAGGCAACCATTCAGCAATACGATTCACTGAAATGGACCACAACCGGTGATGGGGTATTCGGCAATGACACCCTCGCTGCAACCACCTATTCGCCCGGCACAAGCGATCTGCAAAACGGTGATGTCACCTGCAGGGTAACGGCCTATGGCACTTACGGGAACACCGCCAGGAACCTTGCGGTTCATATTAACCCTGCCCCGGTTGCCGGTATTTCAGTATTTCCACATGATACCGTATGTTATAACCAGGCGGTCATATTATCGGCCGATACGGCGGCAATCAAATCCTGGCTATGGTCACCGGGCAACCTCAACACCCCGCAGGCTGCCTATGATACGGCAACAGCCGGGGGGCCGGGCCGTCACCTCGTCAGGCTTACGGTAACTAACCGGTTTCAATGCAAGGACCGGGACTCGGTCTACCTGACATTTAAAGACTGCACCGGGATGGAAGAGAAAAAATCCCTCTTACCCACGATCTATCCCAACCCCTGCAAGGGACTGTTCGACCTGGCATTTTACAGCCCGGAGGCCGGATTGATGCAGCTGACGGTTAAAAATATTATAAATGAGGTTGTTTACGAAAGGAGAGACCCTGTGGCAGCTGGTCAGGAACTGGAAAAAATTAATTTGAATTTTCTTCCGGATGGCGTATATTTGCTATCACTAACAACTGCTCGCGGAACCTCTCTGCATAAACTGATCATCCGGAAATAAACGCTTGAAAAAGCTTGCTGTCATCGCCGTTTTAACCCTTTTCCTGGTCAACACCATCGGTTGTTATATTGTATTCAGGTACAATCAATACCTGATTCAGCAGGAGATGATTGCACGCATCAGGTGCGGCATTTTTCATGAGAACATCGTTACCCTGAAAATATTGAACCCTGAGCGGGATCCACAGTTCCGGCGCATTAAAGATTCCGAGTTTTCCTATTTTGGCAGGATGTACGACCAGGTAGCCGAACGTAAGACAGGCGACACCTCCGTTTTCTTTTGTCTCCAGGATACCCGTGAGGACGATCTTTTAGCCGATTATTCACAGCACCTGCGGCGTACCGGCAATTCGTCACACCAGGACAACCCGATGCTGACCCTGCTGTATACCCTTTTTACCCAGGCTCTTATCCCGCAACATTCACCGGTTTTACAGGGAGATGGGATTACTTTCCATTTCCCGGTATCCGCGCAGGTTATCATCCCGGTTTACCTCGCCCCTTTTGCCCCCCCGCCTGAATTATCCTGATATTGTTTCTTTAAATTCTCCACCTGCCGGGATTCGCATCCGGGTTTGTGTCATGTATGCTGCATACCCTGCGCCTACCCTCCACCAGGGGTGGTGCGGGTTATAACAGATGAGACTGACCACCGGGAAGGCAGGAAATTCAACCATTTCCATAACCATGTTAATTTTTACATATGAAATCAATATATATCCTTTCATTTCTTTTTCTTTTCACCTTCTGCTCTGCAATGGCCCAGGAAAACCAGGCATCACCGAAAGCGCCGAGAGACACAACCACCATAATTAAACTTAATGAGATTGTCATCAACGCCTTAAGAATCAATATTCCCCTCAGGGAAATCCCTGCTGCAATTTCGGTCGTTACCCCGCGGCAACTGACCTCCCTCACCAAAACCATCGCAGCGGATGATGCCCTGCGGCTTGTGCCCGGTGTCAGGATCGACAACGGTACCGGCGGATCTCGCGTTCATGTGTACATCCGCGGAACGGGCGTGCTGACGGAAAGCGGGTTCAGGGGGGTTGGCGTTTTTGTTGACGGCATCTCGATCAACAATCCAGGCGGGTTTGCCCCCGACCTGTATGATGTTGACTGGGAAACCGTTAAAAATGTCGAAGTTGTAAAGGGACTTGCCGCTTCTCTTTACGGCGCAAGTGCAACAGGCGGGATTATCAACATAACCACAAAAGATGGCGGCGAAAAGCCCTTTAACAGCTCACTTTACACCTCTGCCGGCTCGCATGGCTTCTGGAAAATCCTCGGTCAGGTTGACGGTACACAAAAGAATGTGAACTACCGGATATCCTATTCCCACATGCAGGGGCAGGGATACCGCATACACCAGGCCTACATGGGGGACAATTTCAGCGAAAAACTCACCTGGACTCCCTCCCCCAGGTTAAAGATCACCGAGATGCTGGCTTATACAAGCTATTTTAACCAGAATTCAGAGGGGATAAACCTGGGCCGGTACGATACGGTAGGCCATACGGCAGCCAATACCGATGCGATCCGCTACAATGAGTTCCATAAAACCCAGCGGCTTACCGGTGCCACTACAATTAAATATGAAATTTCGAAATACCAGGATCTGCTTTTAAAGGGCTTTATCCGCCTGAACAACTACCGGGAGACCTCCAATAACGGCGATGATTACAAACCCTATGTCAACCCGGGTATTTCAGCCCAATACAACCTTCACCTCGGCATCAGGAAATTCATCAACCATTTCAGCCTGGGTGCAGAGTACCAGACAATGACCCTTAACGAGCATATGTTTGCCGTTCCCGACGGCGATCATATCAGGAACGACCGCGTCGACAGCTACTTTAGCGAGGAGTGCTTCGATCTCAACAACCTCCTGGTGAACCAGGTCATCCGCCAGCGCAGTACCGGCATCTACCTGATTGACAAGATGGACATTATCAATAAATTGTATGCAACGCTGAATTTCAGGTATGATTACGTTTACAACAAACTTGAAAACAATCTCCCGATGGCCGATTCCCTGTCGTCGGCAGGCAGCAAAACCTTCCAGAAGCCTACATTCCGCGTTGGGCTGGCTTATGACATTGCAAAGGCTGCCAACCTATATGCAAGTTTCGGAACCGGGTTTTTAGTCCCCACCGAGGATGAACTGTATAACAACCCTGTGAAATACGGCGGTTTCAACTCCCTCATCAAGCCCTCCTCTTCGATTGGCGGAGAATTTGGCGTACGGGGAGAAATCGGGAAGATGTTATATTATGACATTACCGGTTTTGACATCATGTCGAAAGATGAATTCTACAGGTATAGTGTTGTTGGGAGGGGCAATAATACTGCCTTTTGCGGCAATATGGGACAAAGCAACCGCTGGGGCGTCGAAGCCTTCGTCTCCTTTTCCCCAATCGACAACTTAAAATTCGATGTGGCCTACACCTATTCGCATTTCCAGTATACCTCGCCCGACAGCGTAAGCGGCCACTGGATCCCGCAGTGCCCCCAGCATATGGTGACAGCCGAAGCCTCCTACAAATTTCTTAAACACTTCACAGTAACCCTGAACGCCCAGATTCAGTCGAAGTGGTATATCCAGGTAGATGATTCCATCTATAAACAGTTCACCGAAAACGGGATTAAGCGCAATTCATGGGTAAAGGGATTCAAAGTGTTCAATGCGAGCATCAACTATTCATGGAAACTGGGGAACCTGAAGGGGGATCTTGGTTTCTTCTGCAAAAACATGCTGGACGAACAATACTTTGGATTCACCGAACCCAACAATGGTCCCGATTATAACAGTTTCCAGGCCGCTCCCGGGAGGGAATTCTTTGTGAACCTGCGGCTCAGGCTGTAACAAGGAGGCATTGCCGGTTAAGACTGCCAAAGGCAGGTAAGCCGGCGCCATGCATTTTTTGTAAAAGGATGGGAATCCTCCCGGAATTCATGAAGCAGACCCGCACCAGGCGGGCCTCGTACAGCATGAATTCCGGGAGGATTTCATGTTCAGGGATGAATTGAGATTCCTGGCACAGCCCGGGGGCAAAAAGAACATTTATTCCTTTTCCGTCTCCTCTTCAAACCGGGCCTTGGCCTTGTAAATAAACAGGGCTCTCAGTTTATCCCAGAAATCACCCCCCAGCACAAAAAGGCTTGACAGGAACACCACATCCGATGCGATGATGATGATATAGCGTGCCTGCAGGGTAATCGGGATTAGGTGGGGCATAAAGGAGATCATGTAGTTTGGCAGGAAGGGCAGCACAAACAGCACAAGCCCGATGTTGTACCTGAGGGGGGTAATGTGGTGGGGTTTGGCCACCTTATGGTAAAAATAGTGCATCTTATAGTTGATCCAGGCATAGGACGATTTCCCAAGGATGGCCACGCTCCCGATTTTCATCAGGGGAGCGCTGATCCAGAAAATTCCAAGCACAAACCCCTTCCAGAAATGCCCCTGGACAAATCCCTTGAGGATCAGCCCGGTAGGCAGCATAAAAAATGAGATTATGAAGATGGCCAACCCCACATAAAACCGAATCCCAGGATCTTCAGGTTTCTTGATTTCCGAGGCCTCTGGACGATGAATAAACATAGTTGCCGGATTTATTTTGCAAAGTTACAGGTTTTTTATCCCCGCAGAACCTGTAATGTATCGGATCATATATGGTTAAAGGAAGAACATGGCCACGCCCGAAACGGCCAGCAGTGCTCCCGCGGCCTCTTTGATGGTGACTTTTTCCCCGTAAAGGATCATGGAGGGGGGAATGATCAGTACCGGGACGATCGACATGATGGTTGAGGCGATCCCGGTGTCGGAGTACCTGATTGCAATTAGAGAGAATGAGACCCCGAGGAAGGGACCAAAAAAGGCGCCGAGTGAAAGCTGCAGCATGGGTTTTCGCTTGTTCAGCGCGCGGTAGGCATGTTTCCAGAATCCCATAATGGAGAACAGCACTGCAAAGCCCACTACACCCGCGATGATCCGGATCTGGGTGGAGGCAAAGGTATCATACCCCTGCATGCCTACCTTGCTCAGCACCAGGCCTGCGGCCTGGCCAATTGCACCGCCCAGCCCGAGAAGGATTCCCCAGACGGGATAGTTGAACTTCACCTTCCTGAACCCGCCATTGCTTTCGGCCTTCGTATGCCGTTTTAAAACCACCAGGGCTATGCCCGTTATCGTCAGGATCATCCCGATCCAGCTTTTCCATGAGAGGGTCTCCCCCAGGACAATCCAGCCGATCAACGCGGTCATGGGGGGCGCCAGGGCCATCAGCAGCATGGATATGCGGGCCCCGATCACCACAAATGCCTGGAAGAGGCATAGATCCCCGAATACAAAACCGATCAGCCCCGACAGGCTGAGGTAGAACCAGGTACGCGGGGTTGCATCAAAGGGCAGGAGGTATCCGCGGTAGAAGTAAACAAACAGGGTAAGGAAACAAAAGCCGATGGCCAGCCTTAACAGGTTCACAACCATCGAGCCGATTTTCCGGCTGGCGGCTTCAAATGCCAGAGCGGTAATCGTCCAGAAAACCGCGGTAAGCAATGCGGCAAATTCACCCGTATGATGCATCAACATTTGTTCCTCCTTTTTATTTTTTTGCCAGCCAATCTTCCGGGTTCTGGATCACCTTACCCCGCCAGAGCTCAAAATGCAGCTCTGATTTCTGTTCATCGGGGTTGCTGTGCACCTTCCCGATATCCTGCCTGGCCGCAACCTCCTGTCCTTCGCGAACATGAACCTCCCCGAGATTGGAATAGACCGTGAGGTAATCACCATGGCGGATGATCACGACATTGTTAAGGAGCGGAAACGATACGATACGGCTTACACGTCCTTTAAATACCGCCTTCACAACCGATTCCTGGCCGGTCATGATGTCGATGCCATTGTTTTGAACCTTGTAGTGCTCCAGTACCGGGTGAAAGTGTTCGCCAAAGCTGCCTGAAACAACTCCCCGGTCGCAGGGCCACGGCAAACGGCCCCGGTTGGCCGAAAAAGAGGATGAGAGCTCCTTCTCAACCGGCGTAAATTCCATCTCAGCACCGGTTGCCGGGGTCTTTGATGCAATGGCCGGCTTGCTTGTCCTGGCCGCCCTTTTCCTGGAACGCTCCTCGGAGGCCTTGATATCATCGGCAATCATCTTCTCGATTTCGCTTTCAAGTTTCTGCGCCGCCTGTTGCTTTTTTTTCAGTGTCGAAACCAATTGCTTCTCTTTGGACGAAAATTCCTGGACGGCAGCTGTTTTCTCTGTTTTCTCATGGTCAAGCTTCTGCTTTTCCAACTGCTGCGACTGGACAAGGGTTAGCTTTTGTGTTTTCTCCGCTTCGAGCTCCCTGCGGTGGTTGTCGATGGCATGTTTGGTCGATTCTATCCTGGCTACCTGTGTCCTGCGGTAGGAACTGTACTGCTGGTAATATTTTAGACGCTGATAGGCCTGGTTGAAATCCCTTGCCGAAAAGATGAACATCAGCTTGTTGTGGCCATTCATGGTGCGATAGGCGTAGTATATCATCCTGGCATATTCGGTTTTCAGATCCGAAAGCTGCTTTGTCATCCGTTCGATCTGGATATTTTCCACCGAAATCTGCACCTGTACATTATCAAGCTGGAGGTTAATATTGTTGATCAGCGCCTGGCGGCTGCGGATCTGTTTTGCCAGGATCTCGATCTTATTAAGCGATGATTGTTTGTTTTTCTTCGTTTTCTCAAGCAATTCCGTCGTATAACGTATCTCCTGCTCCAGCTGCTTTTTGGTCTGCTGAAGTCTCTCTTTTTCCTTTGCCGTCTGGGCGGGGGCTGAAGTCAGGAAAAGTGACAGCAACACCATCAGCAAAATGTTGGAATAGAGAATTCTGCCGGTATGAGCGTGCCTGTTCATTTGAATTGAAATTGCTACTTGACCAGCTCGTAGCTGGCGGGTATTTTAAACGGAAACAGTAAGGGAACATTGATCACCATCCTCGAAAAATCGGCCTTTACCCTGATGGTGTTCTCAGCCCAGATAATGTAGGTCATCTTCTTCGGAAACATTTGCTGACTGACAAGTTCAAAGTTGCCGTACGACGACTCGAGCTTAATATTGTCCCGCTTGATCTCTTTTACATCGATATGGGTGATTTTATAGGTTTCAGGATCAAGCCATATGTTCTGTATGAAAATCTTCAGTTTCTCCTGGCTGTTCCGGACGAATTTGCGGAGTTTAAGCCGTTCGCCCGTTGCAAGCTTGTATTCCCCGCGGTCGATGGAAGCCCTGAATTTTCCGCCTTCATAAAACTGGAGGTCATTCCCTAAAAGGACCGCCTGCAGCAGGTCGTAATCAATGTTTGTATTGAGAAAACGGTTTACATATTCATAGTCACCGATGAAATAGGTGTCGTTAAGCCGGTTTATCATTTTTACCGAATCCTGCGAAATCATCAGCCTGATGGCCTCGATGCCGAGCATGGGAGTGAGCGAAATCCAGATCAGGCTGTCTTTACGGATGCGGATCTGTCCGCTGAAGGAATTTTTCTTTCCTTTATTGGTGTATTCGGCCGAAAACTTGGCCGAGAACCAGTCGAATTTAAGCTCCTTTTCTTTCAGTTTGCCAAACAGGAAATCGGCGCCCTCTTCTTTGATGGGTGCCTTCATTGCCTTCCTTGCAGGGCTGCAGGAATTAAAAACAACAAGAGAAACCATTAATAAGAGGAAGAACGGGCGGGAAGAATTGAGATATCTGATCATGCAATATTAATGAAGTTTCTTATCCGTGATTTTTTTATCGAGGAGCTCGGAGCCGGGCCCCTTTTGCTTCGCCTTATTCCAGTAATCGAGCGCCCGGGTTTCGTTGCCAAGTTTGTACTGTACGTCGCCGTAATGTTCGAGCACCTCGGCACTCGGCTCTTCCTTGTTTTGTATGGCTTTTAATATCCATTCCCCGGCCTCGCCGTACTTTCCAAGCTGGAAAAGGACCCAGCCATAGGTGTCCTGGAAAGATGCATTCTCCGGTTCGAGGGTTACCGCTTTTTTGGCCATCTTCTCGGCTTTGTCAAGATTGGTTCCCCGAAGTGAAAGATAGTAGGCATAGTTGTTAAGAACATATCCATTGTCGGCCTTCAGCTGGATCGATTTTTCATATGCACCGAAGGCCTCCTTCTCGTTCTTCAGGGCATGGTTTGCATCGCCCTGGTACATGTAAAACTGTGCCAGCAGGTCATTGTCATCAACAACAAGCTTGGCTCCCGTGGCCAGCACCTTCAGGGCATCCTCCTGCTTTTTTAGCTGGAGGCAGGCCAATCCTGTAAAAAGAAAAGGGAGGGGCTGTTCGGGAAACAACTCCATTGGCCCGTTACCATAAGCGAACAGGTGGCTGTATTCCTCCTGCTGCAGGTCAAGCCGGAGAACCTGTTCCCAAACGGCATACCTGCTGCTGTCGAGGGTGAGCACCTTCAGGAAGGTTTCCCGGGCCTCAGGGTACCGCTTATCCTGTGTAAGCAAATCCCCGTAAATCGAATAGACCTTCGGATCTTTCGGGTGCGTTTGTATCAGGATTTTTGACAGGGTAAATGCCTGCACTTTCAGATCGTTAAAAATCTGGTTTACGTTATAGAACGACAACAGTATATTTACCTTTGTGTCCACATCGAGGTTTGGATTTGCAAAACCCAGCCGGAGCTCTTCATAGGCCTTTTCCTTATCGCCCGCTTTACGGTAATAATCGGCAAGCGACATATGGATATAGGCGTTTTCAGGATCTTTCGCGGCAATTGTCTTGTAGGTTTCAAGCGCCTTTGCCGGCATGTTGTTGGAAAGGTAGAATTCGGCAAGGATCGACTGGTACCTGCTTTCGGCGGGAAATGCAAGAATCAGCTTCTGAACTTCACTTTCGGCACCCTTCAGGTCATTCTGGTGCAGGTAAATCTTCTGTTTCTGAATTGAGATCTCTTCCGAAACCCCCGCTTTTTCCTCAATCCGGTTATATATCCTGATGGCATCCCCGTATTTTTCAACCTGGAGGTACAGGGCAGCCAGTTGGTAGAGATAATCGAGATTCTCGGAATCTTTTTTCACAATTTTCTCATAGATATCGATGGCATCGGCAAGGCGGGAGGTTCCCTGGTAAAGTTCAGCAAGGAATAAGGAATACCAGAGGTTATCGGGATCGAGCCGCGTTGCTTCCCGGCCCAGCCTGATAGCCTCAGCGGGGTTTTTCTGCATCGATTCGATGCGGGCCAGTTCAAAGTAGCCGACCGGATCTTCCGGGTACCGGCTGATGTAACGGCGGAACATATCCTGGGCCCCCTGCAGGTTCCCGATGATGGCCTCCTTTTTTGCGTCGATCAGCATGCCAGGGTTGCCAGGATTTGTCAGCCCGGGTTGTTCCTTTTTCGATTTTTTCTTATCCGTTTTCTGACGATCGGGCATGCTGGTGGTGGCAAGTGCTGCCGTCCTGTGCTCTCCGGCATTTACCTCAAAACCAGCCAGGAATAAAAACAATATGATAAAGATGGGAATTTTCATTCGTAATTTTTAATTCGTAATTTTTTTGTTATTTGGTTCCCGTATGTCCAAACCCGCCGGTGCCCCGTTCGGTAGCCTGAAGCTCCTCAACCTCGACCCAGTCGGCCTGCTCATGTGCGGCAATTATCATCTGCGCGATTCTCTCGCCATCGGCGATCTCCACCTCGTCATTCGACAAATTGACCAGTATGATTTTAATCTCGCCCCTGTAATCCGCATCAATGGTGCCGGGAGTGTTGAGCAGCGTGATCCCTCTTTTAAGGGCGAGTCCGCTGCGTGGCCTGATCTGGGCTTCATACCCGGCCGGGATTTCGATAAACAGCCCGGTTGGTACAAGCATGCGCTCCAGCGGCTTCAGCACGACGGGCGCCTCCAGGCTGGCACGCAGATCCATGCCTGCAGCAGCATGCGTTTCGTAGGCAGGCAACGGATGTTTGGAGTGGTTGACAATCCTGATCTTCATGTCGATAAGTATGGCTGCAAAGGTAATAAAAATCCTGGTTACCGGGAGGCTGAAAGCCGTGGCTTTTCAACAAGATAAACCCCGGCGGCAAACACGACCAGCAGCAGGGAGTGGAAAACCAAACGCATGATCCTTCCATCAATAACGGCATAAACGCTGATCACGTATAGCAGGATGGAAAAACCCAGGTATCCGAAGAATTTGGTGAGGTTGTATTTCACAGGGAAATAATGTTGCCCGATCAGGTACGACAGCACCATCATCATCCCGTAACAGATGAAGGTAGCCCAGGCCGAGCCCAGGTACCCGTGTACCAGGTGGTCGGCCCCCAGGGGGATCCACCAGAAGTTAAGCACCAGTGTTACCACCGCCCCGGCCAGCGACAGCCAGGCTCCCCACATGGTTTTCGAGGTGAGTTTATACCAGATCGACAGGTTGTAATAAACCCCCAGGAAGAGGTTGGCCAGCATCAGGATCGGGATCACCACTTTGCCCTCCCAGTAAAGTTTCCCGATCAGGTATTTCATGACAAAATCATCGAGATATACCATGGTCACCAGGAAAATAAAGGAAACCGTGATGATGAAATAATCCATGATCCGGGCATAGACAACTTTGGCATTCTTCTCCTTGGCCTGGGCAAAAAAGAAGGGTTCGGCGGCATACCGGTATGCCTGGATGAAGATTGTCATCAGTATCGATATCTTGTAACAGGCGCTGTAGATCCCGACCTGGTACGACGAAACATCCTTTGGGAGCAGGTACCTTAGCAGGAGCCGGTCGAAGGTTTCGTTGACAATGCCCGCCATCCCTGCGAAAAGCAGCGGCAAAGCATAGATCAGCATGGCCCTGAGAAGCTTCCTGTCGAGATTCCACTTCATTGTGATAAACTGCGGAATAAGCAGCAGCAGCGTGACCGCGCATGAAGTGACATTGGAGATAAAGATATACTCGATACTCCAGCCGGGCCTGTAAAACAGGTGGATGAAACCGTGGAGGAAACTCCAGGATTCATGCCTGAGGACATAAGGACAGAAGAGGATAAAATAGATGTTCAACCCGAAATTCACCATGATCCCGGTCATGTTGATCCAGACGAACTTTGCAGCTTTGTTTTGCGCCCGCAGCCTGGCAAACGGGATCTTTGAAAGCGCATCCATGACGAGGATCCATCCAAACCACAGCACATACTCCGGGTGGTTGCCGTAATCGATCCAGCCGGCGATGGTTTTTGAAAACAGGGAGGCCATGACCAGGAAAACCAGTGATGAAAAGATCAGGGAGATCATCCCCGTGCTGAATACCTTCTCTTTATCCTCCGCGCTCTCGTTGAATTTGAAAAAGGCGGTCTCCATGCCATAGGTAAGCATGACCATCAGGAATGCGGCATAGGCATAAAACACGCTGACAGTACCGTACTCCCCCGGCGGCAATACCCTTGTATAAAGCGGAACCAGCAGGTAACCGAGCACCCGGCCCAGTATGCTGGAAACCCCGTAAACAGCAGTCTGACCGGCTAATTTCTTAAAAGGATTCATTGAAGCAAAGATATTGGTTTTTTTACATTGTTTGCATTACCCGCATTGCCTGCATTGTTTGCATTGTTTGCATTGCCTGCATTGTTTGCATTTTTCTTACTTTTGCCCCATGCCAAAAAACAAATACTACGTCGTCTGGCAGGGCAAAAGGCCTGGCATTTACGAAAAGTGGGCCGATTGCAAAAAGCAGGTCGATGGTTTTGAAGGTGCCAAATTCAAAGGTTTTCTGACATTGGACCTTGCAAAGAGCGCCCTGAATGACGATCCGAGGAGACACATGACGAAGAGCCCGGCAGGGGCAAAGAAGATTGTCTGCTCCAACCCCATGATAGGCATCCCCATTGCCGACAGCATATGCGTGGATGCCGCCTGCGCGGGAAACCCGGGAATCCTGGAATACCGGGGTGTGGACACGAAATCGGGAGCACAGCTCTTTCATATGGGGCCTTTTCCGCAGGGAACCGTAAACCTGGGCGAGTTCCTGGGCATCGTTCACGCCCTGGCCTTTCTGAAGCAACGCGACATTGACTGGCCGGTCTATTCCGACTCCCGGACTGCCATTGCCTGGGTAAGGAAAAAGGCCATTAACACCAACCTGGCGGTCTCTCCCAAAAACGCCAAACTCTTCGACCTGGTCAACCGCGCACTCACCTGGCTGAAGGAGAACCAGTGGCCGAATAAAATCTTAAAGTGGGAAACCGAATACTGGGGAGAAATCCCCGCCGATTTCGGGAGAAAGTAGCAGGATGCCGGGTATTCCCGAACTGCAAAACAGCTATAAAGTTGCATAAAAGGCATCGGCAATGTGGCTGATCTCCTCCCCTTCAGGCCTGACAATGAGGGTAACAACATCAAACCGGACCTCCCCGGGGTGACGGCGATAGCGGGCATAGGCATTCGCGGCCCTGACCAGGATGCGTTGCTTATGTTTAGTTACGGCAACTTCGGCTTCGGCATATGCCTCCGAGGTGCGGGTTTTTACCTCTACGACAACAAGGAACGGCCCGTCAATGGCAATGACATCAATCTCCTCCTTGCCCCAGCGCCAGTTCCTTTCAAGGATGCGGTATCCCTTCCCTTCGAGGAGGGCCACTGCCAGATCTTCACCTTTCCTTCCCAGTTCGATACGATTTTTCATCTGTCCGGGGTAATTTACCTGGAATAGTTTCTGCTTAATCGGTTTTGCACCCAAAAGGTAATACACCAGGAGGAAAAAAAATTCTCCGGCAACCTTATGGGTAAAGAAGTAAGGGGACTTACAATTGAAAACTCAGGGAAGGAACTCAAGTTCAACCTCTTTGCCCACCCTGAGGCGAACATGGCGCCCCATGATAAGTGCAAGGTTGGTATCGAGGTGGCCGGCGGGGAAGCCCGTGCAGACAGGGAACCGGTAATCTTTAACCGCGTCGGCAATGATTTCAACGGCGCTCTTCCCGAAAGGGACTGCATTGTCGTTCATCTTCGTCATTCCTCCCACGATCAAACCCTTCAGACCGGCAAGTTTCCCGGCACGGTTCAGGTTTACCATCATCCGGTCGATGTGGTAAAGATATTCTTCAATGTCCTCGAGGAAGAGAATTTTCCCGTTTGTATCCAGTTCAGAAGCTGTTCCTTCCAGGTTATGCAGGATTGACAGGTTCCCCCCGACCAGCAGTCCTTCGGCACTGCCCTCGCGCGACAACGGGGGTTTTGGATAAGAGTAGGCGATCGGGATGCCGCAAAGGGCGTTCATCATCGTTTGCAGGGTTTCATCGCTCTTTTCACTCCTGATGTTGACGGGCATGGTTGCATGCAGGGTTTCGATCCCCAGCTTCCTGTGGATATGGGCATGGAGCACGGTGATGTCGCTGTATCCCACGATCCATTTGGGATACTGGTGAAATTTTGTGAAATCAAGACCGTCGATAATGCGGGTGGTCCCGTAACCGCCACGTGAACAGATGACAGCACGGATGCTTTCATCATCGAGCATTTGCTGCATATCCCTGCACCGTTGGGCGTCGGTGCCGGCGAACTGGTTATGTTTGCTGAACACATGGGTTCCGAGCACCACCTCCAGGTCGTGCTTTTGAAAAAACCTGATGGCCGGGTGTATTTCATCGAATGTAATGCTCCGGGCGGGGGATACAATACCTATTTTGTCGCCTTTAACCAGGTAGGGAGGGTGGATCATGGATCAAAAGTACGGTTAAAAGGGCAAAAATAAAAATGCAAAATGCAAAATGCAAAATGCAAAATGCAAAATGTAAAATGCAAAAACAAAAAACTCGTCGGGTCATAACAAAGAGAGCTGTACAAACTTTTCCGCATTTCCCGGCTCTACTATTTGTATTTCCGGGATGCCGTATTCCTTCTGCAGTTCCGCCTTTAGCATCCTGAGCCTGTCCCAATAGGGCCGGCTTACCTCCGGCCCCTGGTAGAGGTCGCGGTAGGGTGCGACCAGGTGGGGAAAGGTGGCGTCAAGAAAGCAAAGGAATTTTTGTTTTGTGCTGCCGCGCAGGTTCAGGGGCCATGCCGAAAGTCCGGCCACCTTTGCCTGGCTTGCACGCCGGAAGATACCCTCAAGGTTCTCCCTGTTGTCGTTGATGAGGGGGAGTACGGGTGTGAGCATCACATTGGCCATGCATCCGGCCTCCCTGCAACGCTCGAGAACTGTGAAGCGCTCTTCGGCGGGGGCTGCTCCTGGTTCGACCACTTTTCGCAACTCCTCGTCCATCATGGTAATGCTGGCCCCGACATACACGGAGGTGAGCCCAGCCAGCTCCCTCAGCAGGTGGAGGTCACGCAGGATCAGGGAGGATTTTGTGGTAATCACAACGGGGTTTTTGTGCCGGATGAGTACCCTCCAAATATCCGGCATGATCTTCATTTCGGCTTCAGCAGGCTGGTAGGCATCGGTTACACCGGAGAGGTTGATGCGTGCATGCCTCCACCTCCTGCGGCTCAGCTCCCTGTCAAGGATTGCAGCTACATTGACCTTGGCATAGACCTCCCTGAAGAAGTTCCCGCCGCCGAGGTAGTCGTGCGAGTATTGCGCAAAGCAGTACCTGCAGCCGTGACCGCACCCGCGGTAAACATTCACATCCCAGTTGCAGGGCATTTCGCTCGTGTGGTAGTGCAGCGCCGATTTTACAGTAATCTCCTGCAAATTCACCTGTCCCCGGTCGCCCGGCATTGATTCCATCATTTCCGCCATTATGCTGTTCATACAATCCTCCTGTTGCCAGGGTACCATGGAGGGGGGCCTTCCTGCTGATTAAAATCTGATCAAACCTGTTGTGACAAGGTATGCTATTTTACCTTAGGAGTGCCATTAATATTCCTATGGATATTTCATATCTTTGCGCCTCCTTTTCAGTCAATTGCCAGAGACTCATTCCATGAACGAAAAACCTGTTTATAAGCGATATACCGTTACCTCGGCCCTGCCCTATGCCAACGGGCCCATCCATATCGGGCACCTTGCCGGTGTTTATGTGCCGGCCGACATTTATGTCCGGTTCCTGCGGATGAATGACGAAGATGTAATCTTTATCGGGGGATCCGACGAACACGGGGTACCCATAACCATAAAGGCGCTGCAGCAGGGTGTTTCTCCCCAGGATATTGTTGACCGTTACCACGGAATAATAAAGAAATCGTTCGAGGACTTTGGCATCTCCTTTGATATCTATTCCCGCACTTCAAACAAAGTTCATCACGAAACTGCATCCGCCTTCTTCCGCAAAATGTACGAGGCGGGACAATTTATCGAGAAGGTCTCCGAACAGTATTACGATGAAGCCACCGGCCAGTTCCTTGCCGACCGCTACATTACCGGCACCTGCCCGCATTGCGGATTTGAGAAGGCTTACGGGGACCAGTGCGAAAAGTGCGGTACCACCCTGAATGCAACCGACCTGATAGAACCAAAATCGGTGCTGAGCGGAAACCAGCCCGTACTTCGCGAAACACGCCACTGGTTTCTCCCTCTTGACCAGTATGAACCCTGGCTCAGGGAATGGATTCTCGAAGGACATAAGGATGACTGGAAAATCAATGTTTACGGGCAGTGTAAATCATGGATCGACCAGGGACTGCAGCCCCGTGCCGTTACCCGCGACCTCGACTGGGGCGTGAAGGTCCCTGTGGAGGGTGCCGAAGGGAAGGTGCTCTATGTGTGGTTTGATGCACCTATCGGCTATATCTCCGCTACCCGGGAGCTGACCCCGGAGTGGGAAAAATACTGGAAGGACCCTGAAACCAAGCTGGTTCATTTCATAGGCAAAGACAACATCGTGTTCCACTGCATCATCTTCCCGGTCATGCTGAAGGCTGAAGGAACATACATCCTTCCCGAAAACGTTCCCGCCAACGAATTCCTGAATCTCGAAGGGGAAAAAATCTCCACCTCCCGCAACTGGGCGGTATGGTTGCATGAGTATCTCGAAGATTTCCCGGGAAAACAGGATGTGCTGCGCTACGTGCTCACTTCGGCCGCCCCTGAAACCAAGGACAATGACTTTACCTGGAAGGATTTCCAGACAAGGAACAACAGTGAACTCGTTGCGATCATAGGGAATTTCGTAAACCGTACCATCGTCCTTACACACAAATATTTTGAGGGAAGGGTTCCCGAAGTTGCCGGGTACAACACAAACGATCAGGCAACACTGGATGAGATGGGGCAGTTTCCCGGCCGGATTGCGGCCAGCATAGGGAATTACCGTTTTCGTGAAGCCCTGGCCGAGATGATGAACCTCGCCAGGCTGGGCAATAAATACCTTACCGAAAACGAGCCCTGGAAGGTTTTCCCTTCCGATCCTGTAAGAGTGGCTACGGTTCTGAACCTATCCCTGCAGATCTGTGCCCAGCTCTCGATCGTTGCAGAGCCGTTTCTTCCCTTTTCGGCAGCGAAGATCAGGCATACCCTTAACCTTGGTTCATTTAAATGGGAGGATGCCGCCCTGCTGAACTGGCTCCCGGCGGGACACCCGATCAACCAGCCTGAACTGCTCTTTGAAAAAATCGATGATGCCGCCATCGAGGCCCAGGTTCAGAAGTTGCTGAAAACGCGCGAAGCCAACGAAGCCATACTGGCCAAAGCCCCCGTGAAACCCGGCAAAGAGGCTATCGGGTTCGAGGATTTCTCTAAAATGGACATCCGCACGGGTACCATCCTGGAGGCGGAGAAGGTAGCCAAAACCGACAAACTGTTGAAACTGAAGATCGACACGGGGCTCGACCAGCGTACGGTGGTATCGGGAATCGCGAAATTTTTCAACCCTGAAGATATCATCGGCCGGAAAGTTTGCATCCTGGTGAACCTTGCCCCGCGCAAGCTGAAGGGGATCGAATCGCAGGGGATGATCCTGATGGCGGAGAACCCCGACGGAACACTCTTTTTCGTAACCCCCGCGGAAGGAGCGGTAAACGGGGCTGATGTGAAATAAACGGGTGCGATATCTCCAGGGAGAAGACCAACTAAGAATACTTCTTTGGTTTATATATCAAACACATAGAACCCATTGCCGATACCAATGCGTGGGTTTTGATGAAAAATCATTTTCATTTCCTGTAAGGATAAAGGATATCCCGGTCATTTCAGCCACTCCGGGTTCTGAGATCCCTGAAGGGATGAAACAAAAACCTCCATACAAGTACTTTTCAAACCTCTTCAACGCCTGTACCAAGGCTTACAATAAAAAACACAGCCGGAGGGGCAGCCTTTTTGAAAAGAATTTCCGCAGGAAACACATTCACAACCGGGCCAACCTAAGACAGGTGCTCCTCTGTATCCATACGAACCCTGTGCATCACCGGTTTTGCATGCACCCGGAGGAATATCCCTGGTCCTCCTGCCTGAGTGGATGCCGGGCTTTTCAAAAAATGGCTGGAGATATGATATTCCATATCACTTCCCGGTTATAAATCCTGGCAGGGCCGGACAATCCTTGCAGCCAGCCGGGTTTCCCATGCTGAGATTATTAAAAACAGTCGCTTCTTGCACCCCTGGCGGCCCCGCAGTTAAATGCATAAAACAGAGGTTACCTAAACTTTAAATGCAGGTTCGAATCTGCTTAAACTTCGTCTTCACTGAAGTTTCATTACCATCTGCAGCAACCGACCAGCCTCTCTCCCCCTCCGGCTTTACACGGGCATTGACTTCTTTTGAATATTATTTAGATTTAGTCCGATAATAAGTTATATTTGCTGCAATTAACCAGCCAAGGTTCATTGCGCCAGGTTAATGGAGTCATATTTCATTTATAACTTAAACCAACATCAATGAGAAAAAATATAATTCTGACATTCGCAGCTCTTGCCTTCATGGCTGGTGTTTATGCACAAACCCCCGCAGAAAAGCCTGCTGTTGTCGTGGAAAGCATGTACCTGCTACCGAAGCGGGGAATGGATGATAAGATGGAAGCTGCCATCAGGGCGCACGACCTGAAGTTCCATCCCGAAGGGCCAAATGTGGCAGCACTTCACAAGGTTGAATACGGAGAAAAATCGGGCTGGTACCTGTGGATATTTGGACCGACAAGCTATGCCGCCATTGATAGCCGCCCTGCAAAGGATGGCGGGCACGATGCCGACTGGAGTGCCAATGTGGATCCCCTGGTTGAACAGTACGGCTCTACCACCCTGTGGGATTACAGCGATGAACTCTCCTACGGGATGGACAATTTCAGGAAGTCAAGCCGCTACGAGGTTTGGGGAGTGAAACTTAAGCCCGGCAGCTATTACCGTTTCAGGTCTCTTATCGAAAAACTTAAAAAAACCTACGACTCCGTCGGAAAAAACAGCATGCTTGTCTTCAGCAACCCGGTTCACGACCCGAACACGGCCGATGTGGCTATCTTATGGAATTTCAGCAACTACGACCAGTGGTCGAAAGATAACACGACCAAGCCGGCCTATGAAAAGCTTTTTGGCGAAGGAAGCTGGCAGTCGATGATAACAGAGTGGGACGACATTATAAAGGATTACAGCTCGGAGCTGAGAAGTATCGTGAAATAATACTTCATTCATGCTATAAAACAGCCGGGCCGGGAGATACCGTCCGGCTGTTTTTTTTTGCGAAATAGCATTCTGCCAGCACCCTGCTGTTTTTACACAGGTTTTCAAAATTTATCTATCTTTGCAGCCGGAAAAGCATGATAAATGACCCGCAGGAGATGTAATCCGGTTTCTGCTTCGTTATTGTCAGTCCGTAATTATTTTCGGCTCCGTAGTTCAATGGATAGAACGGAAGTTTCCTAAACTTTAAATGCAGGTTCGATT
>JBAXFZ010000001.1:0-58882 GCA_037139685.1 Bacteroidota bacterium | reverse complement strand
ACTGCCACTACATCACAGGGAATTATTTTGCCCGCCGCCGTTTCCTGGTCACTAAGAAACTATTGAATTTTGTGGGATTCCACGAAAACCGGGTTCAATTTTCCTGGGTTTCGGCTGCCGAAGGCCCGAAATTCGCCAAGGTGGTGAACAAGGTGACCGAAGATATCAAGAAACTCGGCCCGCTTCATTTGTATAAAAAAGAAAATTTCGAAAAGAAATGAACTACACGAAACAGATCCAGGAGATCGCGGCGAAACTTTTTGCTGATGGAAAGATCGATGTGTTTGTCGGCTACCGGATGAATGGATTCGACGACAACCAGGTGCCGGTGCTTGTCACCGATCCGAACGACGTTTCCAAGCTGGTATTCACCGATAAATCGGTTTTCAACCTCGTTAATTATCTCAAAACCGACCATACCCGCAGGAAAAGGGTTGGCCTCGTGGTAAAGGGATGCGACAGCCGGTCTCTGAACCTGATGCTTACCGAAAGCCAGGTGAAACGCGAAAACCTTTATGTGGTTGGTATTGCATGCGAAGGTGTTGTGGATGATGCCGGCGGGAAGATGCAGAACTGCATCGATTGCATGGTTCCCGATGCGGTAGTGTTCGATGAATTGCTGGGCACACCGGGGAGCCGGTCGGAGTCTTATAAAATGAACGCAGATGTTGCCGCCCTGGCTGCGATGCCGTTGACCGGCCGTGCCTCCTATTTTGAAGAGGTGTTCGAAAACTGCATCCGCTGCAATGCCTGCCGCCATTCGTGCCCGCTGTGCTATTGCGCCAAATGCTGCATCGACCAGGAAACCGCTACACTCTATAACGGTGCCAACACCACCTCGGCCGCCTTCCATGCCCTGATGACATGGTCGCTTCACCTGGCCGGGCGCTGTGTCGATTGCCGGAACTGCGAGAAGGCCTGTCCGAGCCATCTCCCCTTGCATTTGCTGCACAAACAGAATGAGAGTGTGATCTATGAGAACTTCCAGGAGCACCTGGCCGGGGTTGTTCCCGAAGAGCGCGGTGCCTTCTACAAGTATAGTCTGAAAGATCCCGATGATTTTATCATGTAATCCGATTCAAAACCTATGAGCTTTTCAACGTTTGTTACCGATAAAGCCGGCCTGCAGAAATTTTACGAAGCCATTGTGGCCGGTCATGAAACCTATGCCCCGGTTGAGAAATTCGGCAAATTTGATTTTAAACGGGTGACCCTCCTTTCGGAATGTGATCCTGAGTCGCCCATCGCCAAAACCCAGAGCATCAAGCCGCTTTTCTTTCCGCGGTCGGCCAAGGTTATGAAGTATGTGGCCACCAGTGCGGGAACCGACGTCAGCGAAGTGGATGAAGACCCGCTGGCTTCCAAACGCGTCATCCTCGGGGTGAAGCATTGCGACGCCCGCAGCCTGCAGGTGCTCGACAAAGTGTACAACTGGGATTATATCGATACCGACTACCAGAAAAGGCGCACCAACACCCTTATCATCTCGACCCGTTGCGACAAGGCCGACACACATTGCTTCTGCACCTCGCTCGACTACGATGTTGAAAATCTCGACGCACTGGACGTGCTTATCGTGAACGGCCAGGATGGAAAGATTTACATAAAGGCCAGAACCGGGAAAGGCGAGGCCTTCCTTGCCGGATCGGTTACAGGTCACGGGTCGCCTGTCACGGATGAGATTGCAAATCCTGAAATGGGCAAACAATACGCCGGTTTTGCCGGTTCCTTCCGCCTTAAAATGGATTACAGCGAGGTGAACGCCCGGCTTTCAAAGATCTTCGACACCCCCGAATTTGAAAATGTCTCCGGGAACTGCATCAGCTGCAATACCTGTGCTTTCGTCTGCCCCACCTGCCACTGCTTTAAAATTTCCGATGAAAAGGTGAAGGATACGGGTGTCCGTTACAAGAGTTACGACTCCTGCAACAACGGTTATTTTACCCTGATGGCCGGCGGCCATAACCCGCGCCCGGCAAAATACCGCCGCTGGAGACAACGTGCCATGCATAAATTTGTTTACTATAAGGAACGGTTTGGCGAAAATCTCTGCGTGGGATGCGGAAAATGCACCATCGCCTGCCCGGTGAACATCAGCATTTTCGAGGTGGTTAACCAGGTGTCGGCCAGCGCAGGGCAGGAATGAAAACAATGCAAACAATGCAAACAATGCAGTCAATGCAGGGATGACATTATTACTTGAATAAATGATTATTTGAATTTTTTCGCTATTTCGCCATTTCGCCATTTATCTATATTTCTATGGAAAAGCTTTTAGTGCCAATGATCTGCAAGGTTGACAAAGTCATTCAGGAGACAGCCGATATCCGCACCTATCGCCTGAAATTCAGGGAAGAGGGACTGATGGATCAATTTGCCTTTTTACCCGGGCAGTTTGTTGAATTTTCGTTGCTTGGTTCCGGCGAATGTACCTTCTGCATTGCCTCATCGGCTACCCGGAAAGGTTATTTCGACTGTTCCATAAAAAAAGCGGGGGTGGTAACCGCCGATATCCACAACAGCATTGAGGAGGGCGATGAAGTAGGCATCCGCGGCCCATTCGGAAACTGGTTCCCCCTGGATGATATAAAGGGAAAAAACCTGCTTTTCGTTGGCGGCGGCATCGGGCTGGCACCGCTTCGCTCACTGATCCAGTATTGCATCGATAACCGGAGTGATTATAAGGATTTTACAATCCTCTACGGTGCACGCACGTCGGATGGCCTGTGCTATAAGGATGAGATCAGGGAGTGGCAGGCCGACAAGAGCCTCCGCGTGGTACTTACCATCGATAAGACTGAAGATAACTGGAATGACAATGTGGGTGTGGTTCCCAAAATTCTTGAGGAGGTGGTGAAGCCCGTGATCGAAAACACAAAGGTGATTACCTGCGGCCCTCCCATTATGATCAAATACACGATACAGTCGCTTCTGAAGCTCGGATTTGCCGACAAGGACATTATCACCACCCTGGAGATGAAAATGCAGTGCGGCCTCGGAAAATGCGGCAGGTGCAACATCGGGTCAACCTATGTATGCAAGGATGGGCCGGTCTTTACCAATGAACAGCTGAAAAGTCTCCCGGACGAGTTCTGATGAACAACAATAACTGCATACTTTGCAATGAATTGCGCCCGGGCTAATGGCCCTGGGTGAACTTTTCAAACCCTGGAGCAAAACTCTTCAGGTCAAATTCAATAAACGAATATTCTGCAACCTTATTTAAGGCATAGGGGTCATCCTTCATGATCTCCATCGCCTCCGCCCTGGTTGCCGCATTCATCAGGATGAACCCCCCTGTTCTCGGGATTTGCGGTCCTGAACAGATCGTTATTCCCTTATCATAGAGGGTTTTTAAAAACGCACGGTGGCCGGGCAGGTATTTATCCACCTCCTCCAGCGGTTTCAGGTAAACGGAATGAATTGCAATCATAGATCGGAATTTTTTAACAAAAGTAAATATTAACCTGGCCGTGTAAATATTTTAATTCATAAATTTGAGCTATGAAAAACAGATTCATACAGGTTTTATCCCTGGCAGGGATAATCCTGACAATCCCGTTGGCATCATTCAGCCAGAACAGGCGCCTCACGGCTGCCGAAAAAGTAAAGACCCACCAGGAAATTCCGGATAACAAATACCTTCCTCCGCCGGGTGGCAACCTGAAAACCTCGCCGGCTCATATGGTCACGGGCACGGGGTACTTTACAAGCCAGGTCAATGTGAATGCGAACGGTGAGAACATTGTCGGGGATGCTGCCAACGAACCCTCGATAGCCGTAGATCCAAAGAATCCCAACAACATGGTCATCGGGTGGCGGCAATTTGACAACATCACAAGCAATTTCAGGCAGGCAGGATATGGTTATTCATCGGATGGCGGCCAGCACTGGACCTTCCCTGGGGTGATCGATCCCCAGATTTTCCGTTCCGATCCCGTACTTGATTTTGATACCGCCGGCAATTTTTTTTATAATTCACTGACCAACAACTCCGGGGCATACACCTGCAAGGTATATAAAAGCACCAACGGCGGAGCCACATGGGACCTGGGAACCGACGCTCACGGCGGCGACAAGCAGTGGATGACCATTGACCGGACCAAAGGGCCGGGCTCGGGAAACATTTATTCTTTCTGGACGCAGTATTACAGTTCATGCCAGCCGGGTTTTCTGACCCGTTCGGCCAATGCAGGCACAAGCTACGAGGACTGTGTGTGGGTTGACAATGATCCCTATTGGGGCACCATGGCCGTAGGGCCGTCGGGAGAACTGTTAGTAGTGGGTGCCGGCAATCCTGACGGCATCACGGTGTCAAAATCGTACAACGCCCAAACCCCTGGTTCTGTCATTTCATGGGATTTCGTTACACAGGTCGATATGGACGGAACCATCGTTTCACAGGCACCCATCAACCCGCTAGGAATTCTGGGTCAGGCCAATGTCGATGTTGACCGTTCAAATGGTCCTGGCAGGGGGAATGTCTATGTCCTGGCAGCCATGCAGCGATTGTCAAACGGTGATCCCGGTGACGTTATGTTTGCCAGGAGTACGGTTGACTGGCTGACATTTGATCCCCCTGTCCGCCTCAACACCGATGTCAGTACTTCAAACTACCAGTGGCTGGCAACCATGTCGGTTGCCCCGAACGGCAGGATAGATGTTGCCTGGCTCGATACGCGCGACGCTCCTGCAGGCACCTTTCTCTCGTCGCTCTATTTTTGCTATTCAGCCGACCAGGGACAAACCTGGTCGAACAACGTCAGGCTCTCTGCCAGTTTCGATCCGCAGGTAGGATATCCCCAGCAGGCAAAAATGGGCGATTATTTCGATATGGTTTCTGATAATGCAGGGGCACACCTTGCCTGGTCGAATACCCTGAACGGTGAGGAGGATGTCTATTATACGCACATCAACCCGTACATCGTGGGTATGGGCGAGGCTCCGGAGCAGCCGGGCCTTTCACTCTCATGCTATCCGAATCCATTCAGGGATGCAGCAAAAATCAGTTATAAGCTCCCGGCAGAGTGCCCTGTGAAAGTTGTTCTATGCAATCTTTACGGGTCGGAAATCATGACCCTGGTTGATAAAACCCAGCCGGCAGGCAGCTACTCGGTGAATGTCACCGGAGAACAACTCCCTGCAGGATTCTATATCTGCCGGTTATCTGCCGGATCGCAAACAGAAACCTCCAGGTTGGTAAAGCTTAAATAGGCCGGTTCATACCCCGTCGTCACCCTGCCGGATTTTGTCCGGATCCTGTTTTCTTAAATTATAGAGTTTCCAGGTCCCGTAACAGGTTCCCAATACCAGCAGGATAGCCGTGCCGTTGTCGATCGGTGCGCCTACGGGCGTACCTCCCCCGGTGGGATCTCCGCCGGGATCGGGCGGAGGCGAATCAGGGTTGTCAGCCAGGGAGTACAAGGCAGGTATTACCAGTAGGGACAAAATAATTGTGAACCTGAGAAAATATCGTTTCATGGCTGTTTCAGGTTAATTGTGGCTGATAAATACCTTGGTTGTATGGAATGTCCGGGCAGTCTGTAATTTAACCATATAAAGCCCGTCGGGAACCATAGGCCTGAATTTGTTCAAAGGCTGGTTTTCGAGTTTCCCGCTGAAAACAGTTTTTCCGGTGAGATCATAAATGACCACCGTACCACTTACATTTCCCTCATTCAGGTGTTTCACATAGACGATATCTTCCCAGCTGTATACCTGCATCCGGTCAGTACTGATATCTTCGGTGCCTATCATTGTAGTTGAGAAATGGAGCAGGAATCGCCCGGCCGCTTCCCCTGCCGTGTAGCTGAAGTGGTAAACCGGGTTGGTCATTAAATTCTGGATGTTGTTTTCCCTGATATCCTCGAGGAAAATCTGGGTGCCGGCATTAAAACTTCCAAGGTTGCCGGCTGTGATGATGTAAATGCCAGACAAACCGCATGAGAAACCCAGGGGGACCACCTGGCCTGTGCCGGTCCGGGGCAGCCAGTTTACGGCTGCAGTGATACCTGCAGGGAGCATGCTGAATAAATTGGGCGTCTGCGTTGATCCTGTCATCTTGTAGGCATCAAGTTCGGGATCAAAATTCAGCGTGGCATCGTTGCTGAAGACCACATGGGCCTCATCGTCAATCCCGTTGGCAGTGGCGGTCAGGACAAGCTGGTCGCTGATGCTGGACGCGTTCTTGTTATAGGCTCCCGTTGTATGCACACGGGCTGAATTATCCACCGAGACCGTACCCGGGGTATTGTCGGTCACATGTACGAAAAATCCCTGTTCGGGCCGCACATATTTATCCCCGCCGTTGGTACTTTCACCTGTAACGGCATTATAGGTCTGGTATTGATTGATATTAAAGCTGTACTTTACCGGATCCACATTGGTGCGGACCCACCCGGCAGAACTCCAGTCGGTGCTGCTGGGGTAGGGGTTGCCTATCAGGTTATAACCATCGTAAACGGCAGGACTTATCAGCGTTGATGTAAGGGTCGGGGTGACCATATAACCCGTGTTTAAGGATCCTGTAACTCCTATGGTGGCATTTTACCCGCCCGCCCACACCAGGTATCCCCTGGTGGGGGAGAAGGTGTACCCCGTCGAGACGATTTGCTGGAAGAGGTGGTTAGGCTCGTCGTACCAGCGCATAAATAACCCGGCAAATGGGGCTGCTGTAGAAGTGGCCACAGGCATGCTCCAGTAATGCCACATCCCCTGCGAAAAATACCGGTCAACCTTTGCCGTGCCCCCGGTATTGTAATTAATGGTCCCGTTGTCGATAAACGAACCCGTTCCCGACGCATCAGAGGCAATCCACAATCCCCTCGGCTCATTGATCTCGGTAGCCCCCGAACAGGTCAGGTCTTTGCCCACCTTCACCTTCAGCCTGGCCCCGGAGTGAATCCTCAGGGCAATCGCCTTTGACCCGGCCGTGTCGATGGTTGCAGCCGCAAGCAGGGTATCCCATACCGAGGTGTTAACAGCCGTGGTCCACACCGTGTTCTGCCCGCTCTTCGTTGTGTACTGCGACCAGCCCCAGGCAGAGGAATAGATTCTGCCCATGTAGATATCGCTGAAATTTCTTCCCTCAAAAGAATTTGGGGCTGCATATTTATGAGGAATGTAACCTGCAGTTTTACCTAGAACTTCATCCAATAGCGCATATTCTTGAACTTGACCAGATCCTGCAGGCATATTTATGGGATCGAATGTAATTCCCGCTGTTCCTGCTATCCCAGCAGGATTTGTAATTTCTATTCCAATGGTGACAATTTTTTGAAATGATTGTGTAAGAGGAATGCAAATTTCTTGTGTTAGGCTACCATCATAAGTAATAGCATCTACTGAAATTCCAACACCAAAACCCGTATTGCCAGATGCCCATCCTTTCGATGAAGTTATATAATACCCTCCAATGTTATTTATAGGAGATAAATCAACAGAAATACTTGCAGCATTTGTTGTAAAAAAAGAGCTATTAGCCACATTAAATGATATTTGAGAGGCATAGAGATATGTGCTTTCTGATGAAGCTTTGATATATACATCAAATGTAAATCTTGTTTTCTGGGATGGTACCCCACTTCTGAAAATCCTCGGATTATCCATTTTAAAGGTGAGGGTGGGCTGACCCATCGTTTTGGCACTCAGAATAGTAATCAGTGCGAGCAGAAGGGGTATTATTATTTTTTTCATAGTTAGTCTGTTTTTGTAAATCCGTCTCAGGTGAAATGTCAGGAGGTCAGCCGGGGTTTGTGTCAGGGTTTTGGTTATTGGAGTTTCATAGGATCATTCATCAGTCCGGGCAGGTTCGGTTTGTCAGCTAAGGCAGTGGATTGGAGATGAAAAAATTCGGGACGTAGAAGTTGGTATAATCGTTATTCCACACATTTGCATCCAGGTTGAAATCGGCAGGACGGTACTGGCCGCCCAGAAAAAAGGTCGGAACGTAAAAATTGGTGTAATCGTTGTTCCAAACGTTGTTGTCGGCATTGGCATCGGCGGCGATCATTCCCCAGCGTGAAGGGTTCAGGTCTATTTGTTTAACACCGGTGGCCCCGCCCCACACCTTGGATGTGCCGGTTGAATAGTCGTAGGTAAAGCTCCCGGTGCCATCTTTGGTGACGGAATTCATCGCCATGACGGCCATGTGGTTCCTGTGCCTGATAACCGGGTAGAGGTTGTGCGTGAGTGTTGCATGGTAGAACTTCAGCGGGCTGGTTCCGTCAAGGTCAACGATGGTGCCGTCCTGTAAAAGGAAACCGGCACGGCGTGCGAAGGTGCTGGCACTGTCGGCATTGGCCGGCGCGGTGCCCTGCCGCAGGTCAACCAGCACCCAGTCGACCACGTTCGACGGGAGAGAGACCACGCTTTCGGTGCCTGTGTAGAACCATGGGCTTCCGTTATAGGGCTGGTTAGACGGGAACTTCGTCAGGTCCGCCCGGTCTCCGAGGGCCAGTGTTGTGGCCAGCGTTTTGTTCATCTGGTTGGCGGCAGAGTCGTAGGGCCCCTGTAAAAACGCTTTAAAATTGCCCTGCAGTGCGGCATCGGCACCTGTAAACCGGCTGAACCCGCTAACTGTCCCGGTAAGCTGGTTGCCCGAAGCGGCATTGAAAGTTTCAAGGGAGGGGGAGGTTTTGAGGCAATAGAGGTTCAGCCTTGATCCGTTAATATCGGCATCGGTAAAGGTAAAGGTCAGGCCGCAGCTGATGGTGGCTGAAATGCCCGAACTGTTCAGTGTCCAGTAACGGCTAAGGTAATCGCCCGTGGCGATATCGGGATCGGGATCCGGCAGGTTTTTCAGCGTGACGCCGAGATAGTTGCCGGAGCTGAATGTCCCGGAGGTGAAATTCACCGCTACAGGCGAATATTCCGGAGTTCCGGAGGTGTCTCCCACAGGGAAGGTAAAGCTCTTCGGGAAAACCGGTGTGGAGGTAAACTCCTTCCTGAACTGGCCCGTCCCGGTCACCTCGACCATCGAAGAGGCTGCCCCCCCCGAATCTGATGCGGCCGGACCCAGCATAAGATTGCTTGATCCAAGGGAAATCACGCCATTCTTTAACCTGAGCACGCCGTTTACCCAGGTATCCCCCGAAAGCCCCACCCCTGCCGGGTTGTTAACTCTCAGGTCCTGGATGATGTTTTGCCCGCTGATCGTTTGTGCATCGCTCCCCGACAGTTCAATCAGACCTGTGCCAAGATTGCTTGCCGAACTGTTCATGTTCATCAGGTTTTTCTTCAGGATCAGCGTTCCCTGCACATCCAGGATGCCGCCGCTGGTCACCGACATGCCGTTGTCGGTTGTTAAGCCGGCTCCTGTCCCTATTTTAAGCGCTGTGCCCGCAGAGATGGTTTGTGCATGCAAAGGAAGTGTTGAAATGCAAAACATGAAGAATGCCGGCAGAATCCTCCCGGCCAACCTGCTGTTGCCCATCCCTAAAATGCCATGTATTCCCATGTAAAAACTGTTTTTTATACACACCGGTCAAATGTCATTGCCGGTATGTTAAGGTGAATATCAACTCAATCAGTTATCGCATAAAAATTCCGGATAATCGTGGTTTTTCGCCGGAACTTAATAGGGGATAAAGATACAAATAAAAATGTTAAAAGTCAATACTCAAACGGGTTAACTTAGGGCTGAAGGCCTTTTCCGTGTTGGAGAAACTGAATGCAGAGCAAAAAAAAATGTAAAGATACATTTAGGTAATATTGGTAAAAAAATATTTCCAAAAAGGTGGTTTTATTCCGGATCGGCTTTTTGGTGTACCGGCCAAACATATCCGGGCACTCATCCGGTTATAATACCCTGGATGTTGATATCCCGCTGTGCGGGAGATGTTTTTTTTTATCAGGAGGGGCAATTGTTATTCAGTCCTGATAAATACCCATCACGCAATTTGGCCTGAAAATGGCTGTTTTACTGCAAAAATTAACTGATAAATGGATTAATATCCTGATGAGAAGATGGTAAACGAGCGAAAACCGTCCAGGTCTGCTGCCTAAAACCTCACACCAGGGGGATGTTGGATTGCCTGCCTGCCCTGGTTTCAATATGGTGTTATGAAGGGATTCCGGGGGTAAAACCGCACTTTGATCCAACGAATCACAGATAATGAGGCAAAATGGTGTCTCAGAATGCGTGAGACAGCCGGTATCGATAGTATTAATTATCTAATAATCATAAATACAATAAAATAACAATGATTACTTCGCTGGAAGAACAAAATTCAAAAGCCGGGAACAATGGTGAAACTCCATTCCAAACACAATAAAACCATAACATAATTTGATGAAATTACGGATTGCCATATTTTTTTTTACGGTTTATAACAAATATCTATCTTTACCTCCGACATAACCCCGAATATGCTCCTGCCAAAACGACTTCTCTCATTATTTTTCATTTTTTCCACCCTGGCTGTTACGCTTCATGTGGCCAACCATTACCTGGACCTCCGGTTGCCTTCGTTGGTTCTTGCCCCGGCCAGGTGGTTCCCGCTGATCATCTGTTTTGTTTATGCCATGAAGAAGCGGAGGCTCACCACATGGATATTCCTGAGTATGCTTGCCGGGGTCGAATTCGGATACGACCTGCCCATTGTTGCAAAGGAGCTGAATGTGGTCAGCCAGATTTTCATACACCTGGTTAAGACGATCATTGCCCCGTTGCTGTTCGGAACGCTCGTAACAGGAATTGCAGGCCATGCAAACCTGAAGCAGGTGGGGAGGATGGGCTGGAAATCGCTGGTCTATTTTGAGCTGGTCTCAACCATTGCCCTGTTTATCGGACTGGCTGCGATCAATATAAGCGGTGCGGGCATGGGTGTCGTGGTTCCGCCCGAAATGATGAAGGGGGCGCTCCCGGAGGTTCATTCACAAAACTGGCACGACGTTCTGCTTCACATTTTTCCTGAGAACATAGCCAAATCGATAGCCGAAGGGAATGTGCTGCAGATAGTGGTATTCAGCATTCTTTTCGGCATTGCGGTGGCCCTGGTCAGCGAGCAGCACCGCACCCCCATGCTGCGTTTCACGGCTTCGCTCACGGCCGTGATGTTTAAATTCACCAACATCATCATGCTCTTTGCCCCGTTTGCCGTTTTCTCTGCCATTGCCTACAGCGTAGGCCATATGGGGCTAAACGTGCTTCTCAACCTCTTCCAGTTGCTGGCCACGCTCTATGTTGCCCTGGCAGCCTTTGTCCTGCTGGTCTTTCTGCCCATCCTGCTGGTTCTGAAGATCCCTGTCCGCAGGTTCATCAGGGCCATTGCCGAACCTGCCACCATCGCCTTTGCCACCACCAGCAGCGAATCGGCGCTGCCGAGGGCCATGGAAAACATGGAGCAGTTCGGTGTTCCACGGAAAATCGTGGCCTTCGTCATTCCAACGGGCTATAGCTTCAACCTCGACGGTACCACCCTCTACCTGGCTATGGCATCCATCTTTGTGGCCAATATGGCCGGGGTTCACCTTTCGTTCGAAACGCAACTGGTGATGATGGTAACCCTGATGCTGACGAGTAAGGGGGTGGCAGGCGTTCCGCGCGCCTCGCTGGTGATTCTCCTTGGAACAGCAGCCAGTTTTGGTCTTCCTGCCTGGCCGATCTTTATCATCCTGGGAATTGATGAGCTGATGGACATGGCGCGTACGGCCGTCAACGTTATCGGGAACTGCCTGGCAACGGCTGTTATAGCCAAGTGGGAGGGGGAATTTGAAGGATGTCCGGAAGAAAACAGAAAATCATATTGACCTTAACAAAACATTATCTCAACAAATGGTATTTTTAGTACATTTACTCCCATGATAAAAGCAATCATAGTTGAAGATGAACTGATTCAGTTGAGATACCTCCAGGATCTGCTTCACGGATTTTGTCCCGAGATAACGGTTGTCAAAACGATCCGTTCAGCTGCAGGATTTGTCCAGCATATTTCCGAGACCAACTTTGACCTGCTTTTCCTGGATGTTCAATTGGGAAAGCGCAACACTTTCGAATTGCTTGAAGAGTTGCCTGAAATCGGTTTTCAGATCATTGTGATCTCCGCATTCGATCAATATGCGATGAGGGCATTCAAAAGAAATGCAGCAGATTACCTGTTAAAACCTTACGACGGAAATGAGTTGCGTGGAGCAGTCGACAGGGTGGCCGCCCGGATCAATGCAAAGAAAGCAGAAATCAACCTGCCGAAAGGGGTCCCCAACAAAGATCACTGTGTCTGCATCTCGGAACTGGACGCCTATACCTTCATCCCCTGCCAGAATATTTTATATTGCAAATCCGACGGGAACTACACCCATATCTTTTTCAGCAATGAAAACGGCCATATTGAAAACATCGTTTCCACGAAAACACTGCTCCATTTTGATCAGAAACTCTGTTTGGACCATTTTATCCGCATCCACCAGAGTATCCTTGTGAATAAATCAAAAATCAGGAAAATTCAAAAGGGCACCCGCGAACTGATTCTCTCCGACGGCACTGTGCTTGAGATCGCACGCGACCGCAAAAGCGCCGTTCTGGCCAGCCTGGTGCAGTAAACGCATCAGAATCAATCGTGATTTATTTCCTGCATGACCGGGATTCCAGTCTTTTATGACGGAATTTATGATGGTTGCTACCCAATACTAGTTGCAAAAAAAAATACAAACTGTCAGTTAATCATTAAGCTATTTTTACCGTTACAAGCAACATGATTTCATCGGGTATTGCAAGTATAAACGATAATAAATCAGCTAGTGATGAAAACCAGGTTAATCAGTATTTTAGGTATGGCATTGCTGTTTACGATGCTGACAGCACAAAAAAGTATGGGGCAGTTCAACCTGACCGGCAAATGGACTGCCCGCTGTGTCATTGAGAAGATGAACCGGGAAACAATAGCCTACTGTGAATTGTGTCCCAAGATGCTCAGCGAGGATCATAAAAGACTTATGTTTGAAAAATTCCGGATGGTTTTTGAAAAGGACAACCTTACCCTGGTCATCAATGGCATATCGACAAAAGTTGATTATAAATTTAACGAGGATTTTGACAGCATATCATTTAGCTTTAAAAAGCTAAGCTTCACCTTTAAGCTATTATCGGTGGTGGGAAAAAATGATCTTTATATCCTGAAAAATGAAGATGGCGCGATGTTGTTGCTTGAGAAGAAATAGCGGATCATAATACTGAACCGGAATGTGCAGGGGGTTGCGACGCGCCGGGAATAACAGTTCATCGAAAGGCGGAAACCGGGCGGAATCAAAACAGGATTTTCACCAGGTACACCCGTGATACGTTTCGTGCATGACGGAATCCAATCGAATTTTTACGGAATGGTCCTAATTTTTAACCCTTTGGTAATTCAAGGCGAAAAATAATAATTGGATCAACGAAATACCTATTTTTACCATACAGGACAAAGTTCAGCCGGAATTGATAAGCCATCATTCCGGGAATTTGGATTGATCCCCCGAAACCTGTTCCGCCTTCCCGGTAGTCTGTATATCCCGGTTTGTTGAGTCAGTTTTCCAGGCGGTATTGATAACCAGGGTACATAAATTGATAAATAATCCACACCAGGGGTAGTTACAGGATGATATGCAACGGTATTTTAAACTAATCCAGACCGGCCAGGAACCGGGTTGCCGGTAAATGAGCAGGATGCCAAATATAAGTTGAATTGAATTGCAGCTTTTCGTTTGTCTTTTTCAAAAAGTGACCTTATAAATTTAACATATACACAAAACAAATACAAACAATAATTGGTTATCCAAAAGGTTGACCACCTGCACGTGACATTGAACAGTGGAGTCCAGATACCACCAAAAACGGGGCAGAATCAAATGCCAGTCGATCAGATTTTTTAAATTAATCAATATGAAAAGGACATTTACACTTTTAATGGTAATGATTTGTTGGGGGATTATTAGCAGCGCCAACGCACAAACAAAGAATGATGGCAAGGCCCAGGAGGTAAAATACCGGAGAAGTTCATTGCACATGATCATCATTGAAGATGCCGGACTCATAAAGGCTGACCTGATCAAGGACGCCTTTTTCAAGGGGCCGCTGCCCGACAAATACAATGATCATTCCCTGCCGGGACGATCGTTTCAGCCAAAAAACTACCCGCTGACCGATGCTGAGAAAAGCACTGTCAAAGCTCAGAGCGGTTTTGGAAAATCGATGTCGGGTATAGCCTCCAATGCAACCGGAGGACTTGTTGACACCACCAATACCCGGTACCTTCCCATGATCATTGATAAATACTTTGTAAAGGAGCATATTGCCAGGGATCTTGTTTCGAAATGGTTCAACCGCAGTGCAACCGGCACATTTGACATGAAACTCATCGGCGACCGTGGTTCATACAACGCCTCTGAGATGGAGGCCAACATTGCCAAAAGTTCGGCCAGGGGACTGGCCTCAATCTCCGATGCCGGGGAAGAGCTGATCGGGAACACCTTTGTTGTCGTGAACAGGCTGAATTATGTGAACAAGGCTGAGATCGGCCAGGCGGCGAATAAAGTAATGGGAGCCGTCGGCGGCATGTTTGGCGGATACGTAAAGCTGGCCACCGATGTTGCAAGCGCAGGTGTAGAAATGGCAGCCAAGGGTTATGTGGTCAGAACCACCTCATACCTTTACCAGCTTGTATGGAATGATTCTGTTGCAGCTGTGTTTTATCAGAATCTGTGGATCGATAACAGCAATCCCGACATGAAGAAAAAGGATGCCTATGACCAGACAAACCTGTTCACATTGAAGTTTATTGGTTCCGAAACTGCCTGGGCTGATGTACAGTCCTCCGTATTCAGCAACAAAAGCGAGGACGACCTGGTCAGGAAGGCCACGATCAACGCTGTTGACGCTGTTATTGCAAAACTTCAGAAAAAATACGAGGTTTTCAAGACGAAGACCCCGCTTTTTACCGGATTTCCTATTACCGCCAAAATCGGTCTGAAAGAGGATCTTGAAGCCGGAGATAAATTTGAAGTTCTTGAACAGACCATCGATGAAAAAACAGGTAAGACAACCTATGTTTCCAAAGGAAAAATCAAGGTTGAGAAGAACAGGATCTGGGATAACCGTTACACAGCCGGACTTGAGCAAAAAGCTGACAGCAAAGCCGTCGGCCCGGATGGAGCGCCCCTTGATCGGACCTACTTTACCGGAGGAAAAGATTATTATGCAGGAATGTTGATCAGGCAGATAAAATAATCATGGATTTCCCCGGCAAAAATCGTTAATCCTGGCAAACCAAACTGCCTCGCTGACATCGTTTTTGCCGGGGATTTTTTTTTGCTGAATCTTAATGGCACATCTGTGTATGAAAAATTAAATGTTTGTTCTATCTTTGAATGCCATAAAATAAAGCAGAAGATAAAAAATTAATTAATTCACTAAAATTCAGACGATGAAGACATTTTTAAACAAAGGAAACCTTTTCCTTTTATTGATACTGACGGCCTCGGTTTCTGTGCTTGGACAGGCCCAGAAAAAAGCAAACAAGGATACGGAGGCCTGGCGGTATGAAATCGAATGTGTAAGTACCGGAGCACAGGGAAGCTACCTGATTAAAGTGTGGTCCTATTCCAAAAAGCCTGCCATTGCCATGGAACAGGCCAAAAAGAATGCTGTTCATGGTATCATTTTCAAGGGATTTTCAGGGCATGGTGCCGGATGCACCCAGTCTCCGTTGACGAATAACCCGAATATCGAAGTGGAAAAAGAGGAATTTTTCAAGGATTTTTTTGCTGATAACGGCAAGTATATGAAGTTTGTCAGTCTGTCAGGGGATGGCTCCGTAAGGGCGGAGGACCGGCAGAAAATCGGCAAAGAGTACAAAGTCGGCGTGATCGTTACCGTGTTAAAAGACAATCTTCGCAAGGATTTGGAAAACGCCGGGATTATTAAATCATTAGGCTCAGGATTCTAACTAATTAATTCAAAGAAGATGAAAACGCAACGTGTAATTCTGGCAACATTGGTTTTCAGCCTGTTTTTAATCTACAGCTGTACACCGCCACGACGACTCGATTATAATTATAAAACCGAATGCCTGGGTGTTAAACTCGACGGGTCGCAAACCCTGAAAGCCTGGGGTAAGGGCCGCAACAGGACGGAGGCCATCGAACAGGCAAAGAAAAATGCAGTAAGGGATGTTCTGTTTACCGGTATCAGCAGCGGCAAGTCGGATTGCAACATGAGACCGGTAATTTTCGAGGTGAATGCCCAGCAAACACATGAAGAGTATTTCAACAAGTTTTTTGCCGACGGAGGTCCCTACCAGAAATTTGTTTTCGACGACGACCATATCAGGTACCACGAACGGAAACAGGTCGGAGCCCAGAAACTGTACGGTCTTGTTGTCAGGGTCCTTCGCCAGGATCTTGTTACCGAAATGAAAACCGCAGGCCTTGTGAAATAATAAAAACAACCATGTATAAACGAAACTTTATGAAAACGATCTACAGACTTTCTTTAACATCTGCCTTTCTGTTATTGATGTGCGGACTGGCCTTTTCGCAGGCCAAGCCGAAAAAGCCGACCATCATGGTTTTGCCCAGTGACAACTGGTGCAAAATAAACGGGTTTACCACCGATTATGACAACCAGGGGACCAAGACGACAATTTCCGATTATAAAAGAGCCTTCCTTGAAAGCTCGGACCTGAACCTTGTCATCAGCAAGATAAACGGGTTGATGGCCGACCGGGGCTTCCCTCTGAAAAATGCAGAATCTGCATTAAAGTCTCTTGCAGGTGAAAGCGCCGAGGATGCATTGCTTACAAGCAAATCGTCAGGTGCGGGGGTAAGCGAGAGCCCGATCGATAAACTGAAAAAGACTGCCAAGGCGGATATTATCATCCAGATAGGCTGGACGATCAATCCCACGGGACCAAAAAAGTCGATCAGCTTCAACATGCAGGGGCTCGACTCCTACACCGATGTTCAGATCGCAACCGCTGTCGGAACCGGCGCCCCCTCCTTTTCGGCAGAATTGCCCGTTTTACTGGAGGAGGCGGTGCTTGCCCATATCGATAATTTCAACAACTCACTCCAGGCCTTTTTTGACGACATGTTTGCAAATGGCCGGAATATCACCATCAGGATAAAAAAATTCGACTCCTGGGATAAAGACCTTGAAACCGAATATGATGGCAAGGAGCTAAACGTCTATATCGAAGAATGGGTGTCAAAAAACGCAGTCAATGGCAAGTTCAGCGCCTCCGATGCAACTGAGAACATGATGGTGTTTGAACAGGTCCGCATGCCCCCATTTGATGATAGCGGCAAGGCCCTCGATGCAAAGGGATTTTGCAGGGGACTGCAGAACTATTTGAAAAATCCTCCGTTCAACATTGTCAACAAGTTGATGACCAAGGGGCAGGGACAGGCAAGCATTGTTCTTGGCGATAAATAACTCATGCTAAATTATCATAAGATGAAAAGATACAGATATTTATTACTGTTAGTCATGGCTGTCAGCTTCTGCTTTACGCAGGCCCAGAACACAGCCGGAAAAAGTGACGATATCGGCAGGATTGCGCTGACCAGTTTTGTCCCCGACCAGGCTGAGAATTTACCGCCGATTGCCAAAAACATGCTGGTGTCGAAGCTCAGCCAGATCACGACCCAGAACGGTGTCGGGGGAAACCCGATGGATCCGAGGTTCATCATCTCCGCGAAAATCGATGTGCTCACGAAGGATATAACCGCCACGGCCCCGGCCATGATCGTTCTTACCCTAAGCGTTTCCTTTTACGTCGGCGACGGTTACGAGGGGAAAAGCTTTGCAAGTTACACCACCACCGCAAAAGGTGTGGATGTGAGTGAAACAAAGGCCTATATCGCAGCCATAAAAAACATCAAGGTGAACGACCCGGCATTCCAGACATTGATTGATAAGGGCAAGTATAAAATTGTCGAATACTACAATACCCAGTGCGATTTTATCATTCAAAAGGCAAAAGCGCTTGAAAGCCAGAACCAGTACGATGCAGCCATCTATAACCTGACATCGGTCCCCGATGTGTGCGTCGATTGCTATAACAAATGCCTGAATGCAGTGGCTCCCATCTTTAAAAAGAAGATAGAGTTTGACTGCAAGGTTAAGATGGCAGAGGCAAACAATGTGTGGAATGCAGGCCAGGATTATGCTGCAGCTGCCGCGGCAGGGAACCTCCTTTCATCCATCGATCCCACCGCATCCTGTTATGAAAGTGCCAAATCGCTGGTGGCGAAGATCGGCGCGCGGGTCAAGGAAATTGATAAACGCGAATGGGATTTCAGGCTGCAGAAGGAGATAGGGCTCGAAAAGGACAGGATCAAGGCTTACCGCGATATCGGTGTTGCCTGGGGCAATGGCCAGCCAAAAAACATTACCTATAAAAGTTTATGGTAGGGTTTATTCAACCGTGCCGGTCCGGGTGAAAACCCGGGCAAGATGAACAAAATTCAAGGCCGGTCAGCAAAAAGCTGACCGGCCTTTTTCTATTCTTCAATCAACATTTCCGGAAACGGAATGCTGTATCAAAACACCGGGATTATTTCAAATTATTACCCAACGGTAATTGGCTGACAATCAAAACATTTAAATTTTATATTTCCCTTATTTTTACAAAAGAATGCGAGCATCCGGAATTTACACAAGTTCTATAAATCAACGATGAAAAACGTGCATATTATTAAACTGGCAGGGCTGATGGCTTTGGTTTGTTTTCTCTTTTTCCCGGTGATCGGTTGCGGTACATTGACAATCAGCGGGTTTGATGTTATCAGGCAGGATAGTATCGGCACGGGAGTAAAGATGTTTGTTATAATCGCCATGCTGTGTGCAATAGCCGTGATCTTTGTCCCCAATAAAGTTCTTGTCTTTTTTGCTTCGGCCGGAGGGATTGTTTCTCTGGCCATCGCCTATCTGATAGCAAAAGGCAAAATGAGTTCCGGAGACGAATTCGGGATTTCCAATGCTATTGAACTGAAATCGGGCTCCTACCTCAGCATGCTGGGCTTCATCTTCTCGGCCGTGGCGTCAAAGGCAAAGAAAGAGTTGCTTGGCGGACAGCCGGAACCTCCTGCAGCAAACGATGACCGGGTATGAATTATCTTTTACGGATGTATTCGATCGTTGCCCCGGGTGAGGTCATCATGGGCAGTTCAGTCCAGTCCCTGTATTTATCCGTCATCTCCTTTTCCCTGGATGGATCCGCAGCAGCGGCTTTCATATCGAGGAAGTAGGATTTCATCGATTCGATCATCGTCCTGTCGCCGGTCTGGCCGTGGCCGGGAACAACCATGACCAGGCCTGGGAACCTGAGCATCCGGTCGAGGGCCCCGATCCATTTGTCGACATTTGCGCCGCTTTCCTTTTTCAGAAAGGGATTTATCTTGTGAAAGACCAGGTCGCCTGTAAAAAGAACCCCCCTGGTTTTCAGCAGGACGACCATGTCGTTCATTGTATGTCCCTGCCCAAGGTTGTACATGCACAGGATTTCGTTTCCGAGGTTTATTACCAGGCTGTCATTTACAAAGTGGTTGGGCATGTTTTCGGGACCCATATCCTCCAGGAGGAATTTCCGGTCATAAGCCCCTATATAGATATCGCAACCCTTATAAAACCTGTTTCCCTTCACATGGTCGCCATGAGAGTGGGTGTTAACCACGATGATCTTTCTGGTCCCGGCTTTTGATTTTGCCAGATTATAAAGGTTTTCCGCCGCCCCGCTCATCTTGGTGTCGATCACAACCACGGCGCTGTCGGCAACCAGCAGCCCGCTGTTACCCCCGCCACCCTGGACGATGGTCAGCTCTTTATCAGCCTGCCGGGTCGATTCGTGGAACATAAACCGGTAAACCGGGTAAAAAACGATGGCAGCGGACCCGGCAATCACCACCAGGATGATCACAAGAACCAGGATGATTTTCTTCCAGTTCATACTTTTGTTTTATTAGCTTCTCCCCTGCAGAATTATTTCAGCAGGGCTCAATTTTTCTTACTCCGATCAGGGACATGCCTGGTTTGCGGCAGGTTTCACTACAGTTTGACCTGCACAAAACTGTCGGTCAGCCGGCTCTCCTCCGCCGCAAAACCCATCAGGTGACTTTCGATCGACTGGTCGATGGTTGATGTGAGCCGTTTCGGATCCTGGTTGGCTACAGCCATGACAAAGTCACGCATAAGCAGCCAGTCGCCCCCGCCATGGCCGCTGTTTTTGAAATATTCCACATCCTCAACTTTTGGAACAAGCTTGACACTCTTTTGTGTCCTGAAATCGGTTACCGTCATCTCCTCCATGTCGCCGACTATATCACCCATCGAACCCATGACGCGCGTGCGGCGACCGCCGTACGAGGTAAAAGCCTCCATGGAGAAGCTGGCGGTTATGTTGCCGTCGAACCTGATCGAGGTAATGTAATGGTCGGGCTGGTCGTTCTCCATCCGGTAAACACAGCGGCCATAGTTTGTCGAGCGAAGGTAACCGAGAATGGCATCCCCCTGCTTTTCCTTTTCTTCGGGAAGGTCAAAGACATAGAGCCATCCGCGTTCCCTGTAATAAATCCGCATGGCCGAATAGGGACACGTTGCCTCAACCGCGCAGCCATCCATGCAGCGGGCAGTGCTCCCCGCCGGTGCATTTTCTTTTCTGAACCACTTCAGGTCGCCCATGGCTGTGATGCTTTTGCAGCTTTTGCCTATCATCCAGCGGAGTATGTCAAGATCATGGCAGCTCTTGGCAAGGATGATGGGGGTGGTGGCTTTCGAATCGTGCCAGTTCCCGCGCACATAGGAATGGGACATATGGATGTGGTGAATGGGCTCCATATGCTGGAAACTGACGGGGTCTCCAATGGCCCCCTCTTCGATGAGCTGCTTCATCTTGATGAAATAGGGGGAATACCGCAGGACATGGCAAACGGCCACTATACGGCCCGTTTTGCGGGTCATGGCCAGGATATCGCGGCATTGCCGGGCCGTCTGGGCCATCGGTTTTTCGAGAAGCACGTCGTAACCCATCTCCATCGCCCTGAGACAGGGTTCATAATGAAGATTGTCGGGCATTGTAATGATGATCACATCGGCGAATTTCGGCCTCGAAAACACATCTTCCCATGTTTTAAACCGGTTTGAATCCGGGATTTTATGCAACACCGCATACCGGTCGTTCCTGATGGGGATGGGTTCGGCAACACCGATAATTGTAATCTGGTCAGGAAACGCGACTGAATAGTCGCCGTATACATTCCCCCTGTTGCCGGCACCGCAGGTAATGGCGGTAATGGGCCGTTTCAGCGGGTTATCTATGGGCTTGTATACATCACTATAGTTGAGGTCATATTCGACCGAATTGTCGTCAACCTGTGAAAACCCCTTGATGCCAATGGTTGCAGCTCCAATTGTAAGGCCCAGGGTCTTGATTGCCTGCCGGCGGGTAATAAGTCTTTTCATCGGGCGGAATTTGAATACGAAGTTAATATAAAACAGTATTATTTTATGAAATAACCATAAGAACTGCGTTCATGCAAACCGTGAATGATAATTTACGGATATTCCAGATGACCCCGAAAAAATAAATATTATCATATGAACTATTTGTACTTTTGAATTCTGTAACATCCTGATTATGGCCTACGATGAATTTCTTGCCGACCGGATCCGGCATAAGTTTAAAGAGTTGAACATCTCTTTTGAGGACAAAAAAATGATGGGAGGCATCTGTTTCCTGGTGAACGATAAAATGTGCGTTGGCGTGGTAAGGGACCAGATGATGGCCCGGATCGACCCGGTAAAAACCGGTGAAGCTTTCTCAAGAAAGGGGTGCCGTGAGATGGATTTCACCCATAAACCCATGAAGGGGTTCATCTTCGTGGAGCCCGAGGGCATTGACCTGGATCGCGACCTTGAATATTTCATCAGGCTGGCCCTGGAGTATAATCCAGTGGCAAAGTCAAGCAAAAAAAAATCAACATAAACCTGATGACCTGCAAAGATGGAGAGGCAAAAAGTTAATTTCACACTCCGTTCCTGGAACATGGATGACCTTGACAATCTTGTAAGGTTTGCCAACAACAAAAAGATTGCCGACAACCTCACCAACGCTTTCCCGCATCCCTATACCCGGGAAGACGGCATCGGTTTTATCTCCTCCATCCACCCCGAGGGCGTCTCCCTCCCCGACGGAATCTTCCCTCCCGGCAGGGTGTTCGCCATTGATGTTGATGGTGTCGCCTGCGGCGCGATAGGAATCTTCCCGCAAACGGATGTACACGTGAAAAATGCCGAAATGGGTTATTGGCTGGCCGAGGAATACTGGGGGAGGGGAATCGTTACGGAGGCTGCCAGGCAAACCATAGCGTTCGGTTTTAAAAACTTTGACATTAACAGGATTTTTGCCCGCCCGTTTTCATCCAACCTTGCATCGCAGCGGGTGCTCGAAAAAGCAGGTATGAAACTGGAGGCCAGGCTCGAAAAATCGATCTTTAAAAACGGCCATTACCTGGATGAACTTATTTATTCCGTGCTAATCCCCTGACCGGGTGTCAGCAGCCTGCCAGGCTGCAGGTTCTGAGCGTGGTGACTGACCCCCCCCAGGCTGGAGGGTTATGTCCGGGCCGGCCGGATGCATGGATGTCCGGGGGATGAGTTATCTTTGCTGAACCATTAATTAACCTGAAACCATGAAGATCCTGCTGACAGGCGCTACCGGGTATATTGCCAAAAGGCTGCTGCCTGTTTTACTCGAAAACGGTCATGAGGTTGTCTGTTGCGTAAGAGATACCAACAGGTTTGATCGTTCCCGGTTCAAGAGTGACAGGTTAAGCGTGGTTGAGGTGGACTTTCTCAGGAGCGACGAACTCTCTAGGATCCCGGCCGATATTGATGTTGCGTTTTACCTGATCCACTCCATGACCACGAAGCAGGGGAAATTTGAGGAAATGGAGGCGATATCAGCAGGCAATTTCAAACAGAGGATGGAACAAACCAGGGTCAGGCAGGTAATCTACCTCAGCGGGATTGTCAACGAAAAGGAGCTCTCCAAACACCTCTCTTCCCGGAAAAACGTGGAGGATATCCTGGCCTCCGCCTCCTATCCGCTGACCACCCTGAGGGCCGGGATTATCGTAGGGTCGGGCAGTGCCTCCTTCGAGATCATCCGTGACCTGGTGGAGAAATTACCCGTGATGATCGCTCCGCGATGGCTGAATACAAGATGCCAGCCCATTGCCATCCGCAATGTGATTGAATTCCTGTCAAGGGTCATGCTTATGCCTGAAACCTACAACCGCAGTTTCGATATAGGGGGTCCCGAAGTGCTCACGTACAAAGAGATGCTCCTGCGTTTTGCACGGATCAGGGGATTGCCCAGGTGGATCAGGATTCTCCCGATCATGACACCCAAACTCTCATCCTATTGGCTCTTTTTTGTCACTTCGATCTCATACTCGCTTGCAACCCACCTGGTGAACAGCATGAAGGTCGAGGTGGTGTGTCATGACAACGACCTTGAGAAGATGTTGGGGATTACACCGATCACTTACGACAAAGCCATTGAGCTGGCATTCGACAAGATCGAGCAGCACCAGGTGCTTTCAAGCTGGAAGGATGCCCTCACGAGCCAGCAGCTCACCAGGGGATTGTCGCAGTTTATAGAGGTACCCGTTTATGGCTGCTACAAGGATATCAAAACGCGGAAAGTGGCGGATACCGGGCGGGCAGTAGATAAAATCTGGTCGATCGGAGGCGAAAACGGCTGGTATTTTGCCGATTTATTGTGGAATATACGGGGTTTTATGGACAGGCTGATTGGCGGCGTGGGGATTGGCAGGGGAAGAACCAACGAGGGGGAGATCGCAGCCGGGGATGCGCTTGATTTCTGGCGCGTGATTCTCGCCGACAAGGAAGAAAAAAGGTTATTGCTCTTTGCCGAAATGAAGCTCCCCGGCGAGGCATGGCTCGAATTCAGCATCGATCATCTCAATATCCTTCACCAGACAGCCACCTTCAGACCCTATGGAATATGGGGAAGGTTGTACTGGATGGCCATGCTCCCCTTTCACTGGCTGATCTTCAGGGGGATGATCCATAATATTGCCGAATAAGATTGACAGGCTGCCTTCGCCGCTGTCAGGGACGAAGCAGGATAGCAGTTTAATTAACTTGATATTAAATAAACCGGTTGGAATGGTAATATACATAGCCCTGTTACGCGGGATCAACGTGAGCGGACATAACATGATCAAAATGGATGAATTGAAACGGGTATTGGAAGAACTTGGTTTCACCGGGATCCGAACCTATATTCAAAGCGGAAATATCATTTTCGGAAGCGAAGTTGACGACCCTGCCGACCTGGCCGCCCGGGTTGCCGGAAAAATTTTAACCCGCTTCGGATTTGTTGTCCCCGTTGTGATCCGTACCATTGATGAGATGAAGCTGGTCAGCCTGAACAACCCCTTTATTTTGAACGGGAATGGAAATTCAGACAGGATGCACGTTACCTTTTTATCGGAAACACCCGACAGAACAAAGGAAACCAAGATTCTTGAATATAATTTCCCTCCCGATGAATTTGTAATCAAAGGAAAAGAGGTTTACCTTTATTGCCCCGACGGGTATGGAAACACAAAATTGAACAACCAGTTTTTTGAAAGCAAATTAAAGGTGACTACAACAACCAGGAACTGGAAAACCGTTGAAACACTTGTAGCACTGGGCAGCGGATAAAAAACCGTGACGCGTGACGCGTGACATGTAACGAGTGACAAAAAAACAGAATCGATTTAAACACTGAACTATGCAAACAATTTTAGGCTCCGGCGGAGCGATAGGCAATGAACTTGCCAGGGCACTGATAAACTATACCACAGAGATCAGGCTGGTAAGCCGCAACCCGAAAAAGGTGAACGAAACCGACCTCCTTTTCAGGGCCGACCTGACCAGCCGCGACGACATATTCGCCGCAGTGAAGGGCTCCGAAATCGTATATCTTACAGTCGGCCTCGAATACAAGACAAAAGTCTGGCAGGCCCTCTGGCCCCCGATGATGCAGAATGTAATCGACGCCTGCATTGAAAACGATGCCAAACTTGTCTTTTTTGACAATATATACATGATCGGGGGCGACGGGGTGAAACACATCACCGAGAGCTCCCCCTTCAGCCCGACCAGTAAAAAGGGTGATGTGCGGGCCGCCCTTGACAAACTCATCCTTGACAAGGTTGAACAGGGGGTTTTGAAGGCCATTATTGCCAGGTCGGCCGATTTTTACGGTCCGCTCAAGGCACAAAGCATGCTGATCGAAATGGTCTATAAAAACCTGGAGCAAAACAAAAAGGCCAACTGGCTTTGCAGCGCGAAGGTCAAACATTCATTTACCTATACCCCTGATGCCGGGAAGGCTACAGCCTTGCTGGGAAACACCCCCGACGCCTTTAACCAGGTATGGAACCTGCCGACCGACAGCCACCCCCTGACCGGGGAGGAGTGGATCGCCCTGTTTGCGAAAGAGATGGGTAAAAGCCCTAAATACATGGTATTGCCGGGATTTATGGTTACTGTTTTAGGGCTCTTCATCCCGGTTATGAAAGAATTCCCGGAGATGCTTTACCAGTATGACCGCGATTATATATTTGACAGCAGTAAATTTGAAAATCGGTTCGGGATAAAAGCAACATCGAATGAAGAGGGTGTCAAGGAGACTGTAAAAATGCTGAAAAGCTGAAGATGACGGCGAGGAGGATAGTCAGATGAAAACAACAATGTTATTCATGGTGCTGGTTTTCCTGCCATTTTTCCTGCCGGCCGGCACCATTGAAAAAACATATTACTTCAGCGACTATAAAATTGAACCCGGAGCCTCTTGGCAGACGGTGAATTTTACTCACACTCTACTTCGCGGAATTCCCGGCGAGCCACTGTTACCCTGGCAGGATATCGTGCTGATGCTTCCCCCCGGGGAGGCTGCCCGGTCGATAGAACTGGTATACCGGGATGAAAAGGTGATCCCGGGAGAGTTCATGATCCGTCCCGGGCAGCCATCCAGGCCGGTATCGATGGGCAGCCCCGGCGAATTCCTATTAAACGTCAAGGTTTACAATCATTACGGGATCTATAAAGTCCCCTCCGGCAGGCTGGTGACCCAGTATATGGACGGCTATGCCTTCGCGATTTCGGCATTCACACCGGTAAGATATAACCCGGGGAGGAGACGGCTCTCCTATTTCAGGGAGGTGACCGTGAAAATCAGCACCGGCTCCGACAACAGGTCACAGGAGGCCCTGGCCCGGATATCACCGTCGGCAAATGCTGCCGGCAGGGCCGCATCCCTTGCGGCAAACCCTGAAATGAGCCTCCTTTATCCGCGGAAAAAAGCACCGGTCAACGGGTACCAGTACCTGGTCATATCCCCGGCCTCTTTTAAAAATGAGTTCCAGCCGGTGATCAGCATGTATGCAGGGAAGGGGATTTCGGTGAGGGTCGTCACGGTCGACAGTATTTCAGCAACTTCTGCAGGCTGGGACCTTTGCGAAAAGATCAGGAATTTCATCATTGCCCAGCAACAGCAGTTTGGGATTGAGTATGTACTGCTGGCAGGGAATCCGCCGCTTGTCCCCGCACGCGGGTTCTATTGCCATGTTCATTCGGGAGGATCCGTCTTCGAGGACTACGGGATTCCTGCCGATCTCTATTTCTCGGGGCTTGACGGGAATTATGATCTGAACGGGAATCATATCTATGCCGAGGAAGCCGATGACCCGGACCTGCTGCCCGATGTGGCGGTGGGCCGCTTCACGGTAAACGATACGGCCGGGCTTCATCACATGATCCATAAAACGGTCTCTTACCAGACCAACCCTGTGCCGGGCGAAATGAACAGGCTCCTGATGGCGGGCGAGTACCTGTATGCCAACCCGCTGAGCTTCGGCAGCAGCTACATAAACCTGCTGATCGGCAACCACGGCGATAATGGGTATTTCACCCATGGTATCCCGCAATCGGGCAACATCATTGAAAAGTTGTATGATACCCTGGTCTCTCCCCCGGCCAATCACTGGGAGTGGAGCTCCGCGATGCTGCTGGCAAGCCTGAACCGCGGGAAATCGTTCATCCACCACCTGGGCCATGCAAACCAGACAACCATGATGCGGCTATATATCTCGTCGGTCACCAATGCCAATTTTGCGGGAGTCAACGGGATTGCCCACAATTATGAGCTTTTGTACACCCAGGGGTGCGATTGCGGTGCCTTTGACTATCCCGGCGGGTGTATCGCAGCCAGGGCCGTTTCAATTGATAATTTCCTGGCCGCCGGTATTTTCAACTCACGCTATGGCTGGTTTGACGAAGGAACGACCGAAGGTCCCTCCGAACACCTGGAACGTGAATTTGTCAGCGCCGTCTATAACGACACATTGCCCGAGAAGCACATCGGAACCGCTCATATGATCTCGAAAATCAAAACCGCGCCATGGATTGGGCTGCCCGGGGAATTCGAACCGGGAGCGCAGCGCTGGTGCCAATACGACTGCAACCTCTTCGGTGACCCGGCCCTGGAAATATGGACCGCCGAACCAACGGAATTCTCAACGGCAACCTGGAGAGGCACCATCGATTCAGACTGGAACAACCCGGGCAACTGGAGCCCGCCGGTTGTCCCCACAACCCTTTCCGACCTGGTCATCCCTGCCGCACCCCATCACCCGGTCATTTCCACCATCAACACCACATTTGGCCACAATATAACCATCCAGGCAGGCGGGAACCTTTCCATCGACCCGGGCAAGTCGATGGTGGTTTACGGAACTGTCACCCTGGGGAATTGAAACCGCCATGCTCAGTTGCCGCATAATATATTCCTCCCCGGCTGCATTGATTTTTAAGACATTTTCTTGACTTTTATCCAACCTTTTCGTATATTCGTAAATGTTTTAAAATCAACATATAAAATCGGATTACTGTAACTTTCTGCCTGCTCTGAGTCCCCTGCGGATATAAAATTCAATTGATTGTTCGCAGGTTTTTCCGGAAGATATTCATGAAATGTGATTGAATTTGGCTAGCGTTTTTATGTTTTTTCATGTTGCAGGTTATGTAACCAGATAATCAGGATGTTAAAAAACGAATTTCGACAGCCCAATAAGCCGGGATCAGTGCTTTCCGGCATACTGGCCGGCAGGACAGATACACAGGATATTTTTTTTGCGACATTTCGGTTATTCAGGTATGCAGGTTGAAGTCATCCATGAAGACCAGCCATGAATAAAATATAACAGCGCTTAGCCTCTCAGTTTATACGTTTGGTAAATAACGATTTAAAAAGGAGGTTAAGATGAGAAGAATTACTTTTTTTAGTTTTCTTGCTGCATTAGTCTGCTTTTTTTCGATGCACCAACAAGCCAGGGCGGATTGCAGCATGACGGGTGAAAGGCTCGTGTTTATAGGAGTCGTTGAGTGCAATGGCGCCGATGCCAGCACAACACTGCATGTTCAGCAAAGCGATGCAGCCGGCGGGAACTGGGTTGATACGGGGTTTGATATTGTAACAGATGGCTCCGGGCATGGACGGGTCGTAATCCCGAACACCTCCTCTGCCACGTTGCTTTGCGGGCACCAGGTCAGGCTGGTTGATGGCAGCGGAAATGTTAAATGCGGGCCTGTCACAATCGTGAATCCTTCCTGGTGGTGGCCGTCCAGCTGGATACTCTGCATGGCAACAGGCACAGGCTATGCACTTGCCTCGGTCACCCAGAACCCATGGGCGGAGGGTGCCCCGATGACCACCTTCGATTCATACGGCACCGGCTCAATAATTGTATTCAAGCTGGATCCTGCTGAAGCAACATGGACTGTTACAGGAACCCCGGCAGTCAGCTGTCCGCAGGGAAACCTGGCCCTGGCCATCGGACCAATCACCAGCCAGGAGATTTTCGTCCAGGTCCTCAGCAACTTCCATCCCGATGCACCAAGTTCAATCGTGATCACAGGGATGGGGGTTACGCTGAATGCCTATATTCCAAGCCTGCATCCTCTGATCGGGATCCAGGGTTCGGTGTTAACCTATGAGGGTGGTTCGGTAATAAATGTATCATCCTATCCGACAACAACATTTGTTGGCGCAACTATCATTTCGCTGCCATCACCATGCTCCTCCATTCCTGCCCTGTCCGACTGGGGGCTGATCCTTTTGGGGTTGTTACTTATGGCCGGGGGAGTAGTTTACCTGATGCGGAGAGGGGTATGGAAAATCTCAGCATGACAAAGTTCATTTTTCCAGTTGAATACGCCGGGAGGATTGCCCTCCTGACCAGGTATTATTAAACCTGGTTGTTTTAGTCATAGAAAAATGTCTTCGGTTTTCTTCAGATGAAGTTTACTGGTAATGTCATGATTTTAAATGTGCGGGTTCAGATCAGAAAGACACCTAAACCGGCACATTTTGGAACCTGAAGTGAGAATCCCTTTGCCGCTGCAGTGGTAAAAGAGATCAATGGTCAGGGCAGGGGCCATTGCGGGCGGACCAGGGTTTACTGTTCGAAACAGGTATGATCGTGTGTAATCAAATAAATAATCATAAATTTAATGGAACTGCACTGGAAATTATACTATAATTGTGCAAACTGGTCTGAAGACCTGCATCCTTAGCAATACGGCAAACAGAAACTGACCGGGAAACGGTTGAATCCCGGTAACCAACACGAACGACAACATGGGAAAAGCAGTGAAAAAAGCAAAAAAGAACAACAATTCAAAGCCTTCATTGCTCAACAGAGCACGCTCACAGTGGCTGCAAAAATTACCGGTCCTTTTTTTTGTCCTGGGATTTGCCGTTTTGATGATCCTCTTTTATCTCTGCTGGCTTTCTGATTTCTTTCAAACCGGCATTCAGCCTCATATCGTTTCGGTGAATGCACGCATCTCCAGTTTCATCCTGAATATCTTCGGGATGAAGACCACAGTCACGAAGGAGGTCATCGCATCAACCTTCTTTTCGATCAGCATTGCCCGCGGCTGCGACGGTATGGAGGCAATGGCCCTGTTTGCTACAGCCATCCTGGCATTTCCCTCCGCATGGAAGTTCAAAATAATGGGAGTCCTGGCAGGGGTTGCCCTGCTCTTTATGCTCAATATCGTGAGAATCATATCGCTTTTCTATATAGGCCTGAAGTACCCGAAAATATTTGAGTTCATGCATGTGGAGGTATGGCAGGCGATTTTCATTATTGTGGCGATCGGGTTGTGGATTTTCTGGATCAAATGGTCACGAAGGGAGGTCCGGGATGCTGCGAAGTAAAACCCTCCTGCTGTTCCTGCTGAAAGCAGTCATCATTTACACAGTGCTGTGCGCACCCCTCTCCTTCTATGACAGGGCATACGGGGTTTTTTACAGGAGTATTGCAGGTTATACGTTCGAAACCTTCAATGGGACAGGCTTTGCCATGTTCAGGGAAATGGATGACCCGGCCATGACCCATCTCCTCATCGGCAATTACGCCCAGGTTAAACCCGACAAGACCACCCTAACACTCGAACGGTTTATCAATACGCGCTACCTGGGATTTATCCCTACAATCCTGCTGGTTTCCCTGGTACTCGCATCTCCTGTCCCATGGAAAAGAAGGGCCGTAGCCTTTGCTGCCGGTTTTCTGATGATAACAATCCTGGTCATCTTCAAACAATGGATAGCCCTGTTATGGCACAGTGAACAAAATTCCTGGCTGCAACTGCCGAATTTTACGGGTCTCAGTGAAAAGCTGTTCAAATACAGCTACAACATTATTTGTGTATCTTCAAGTACCCTGCTTTATTTTGTCGTGGCCATCTGGCTCCTGGTAACATTCCGGGTTGATGATTTCAGAGGGGGAAGGAAAAAACTAAAAGGTGAACCTGGAAATTAAGGGTGTTGACCAGGCAGGCAAGGTTTTAATCTGTTCAGGTATTGACTTTTACCTGAAAATTTAGTAACTTTTGGACCTTATTCTTAGCAGGAAGGGAGGTCTTATGCTTAAACATCTCATTGGTTGGAGTATCCTTGTAATCCTGTTATTCCAACACCCCGGAGTTAGTGCGGCAAATGGTGATTACCGGACCAAAGCCAGCGGGAACTGGAACGACCCCTCGATCTGGCAGGTTTACCAAAGCGGATGGCAGAACGCCACCAGCTTTCCCACCTACCTGAATGGAAGCATCGACATTCTTAACGGCCACTCGGTCACCATTACCGCAGATATCATCCTTGACCAGGTCGATATCAACTATGGAGGGACCGTTACCCTCAATAACGGCATTACCCTTACTCTCTACAACGGGTCGGGAACAGACCTTTCGCAGGACGGGACGCTTTACATTTACGGGAACCTCACCGATAATGGCTCTATTACATCTTCAGCCACCACCTATGTTTACGGAACCCTGGATATCAACGGCTCAATGACCGTCTCCGGTGTCATGTATATAAACGGCACCCTCCAGCTTGACGGATCAGCATCGGTTTCGGGAACGATGAATGTGAACGGAACGGTCAATGCATACGATGCCTTTACGATTTCGGGGAGTCTATACTTCTACGACGGTTCTCACTACAAACATTACCGCAATGGCGGCGCGTTGCCGGATGGAGTCTGGAATTCGGGATCATCCTGTGAAATTTACGGATGCACCAGCAGTTACGTTACAAACCTGAACCAGGACTTCTGGAATTTCACCTGGAATTGCACCGGCCAGAACGATTTTTTCAACCTGGGAACCTTCGGGGAGGTTCATGGAAATTTCACCCTTGAAAGCACCGGGACCGGGGTTATTGAACTGACTCAATCGGGAAGCGTTAACTGGACGATTGACGGGAACTATGTCCAGAACGGCGGGACCTTTGATCCGGCATACACCTCCGGCCACGACACCATCATGATCGGAGGAAATTTCACCTTCGGCGGCGGGACCATATCATGCCCGGGCAGCGGCAGCTGTACCTTCCGGTTCAACAAAAACGGGGCAACGCAAACCTATGCCAAATCAGGGGGCAACTATTACCAGAGAATCAATTTCGAGGTAACCAATGGCTCTACCCTCGATATGGGGAGCAGCATCATTGATAACAGTTCCGGTGGCTATTTCCTGCTTGCGGCCGGGAGCGGCCTGAAAACCATGCATACGCAGGGGGTTTCAACAACGGCAAATACCGGGTGCGTGCAGGTCACAGGAACCAAAACATACAGCAATTCGGCCAATTATTTTTATTATTATAACGGATCCCAGTCGTCAGGAAACGGATTCCAGACAACCCAGAACGGAACTGTTACGGTGGGTAGCTTAAGCAACGCCACCACCCTCTCCCTGACAAACGGCTCTGTCGCCATAAACAACAAACTTACCCTTACCAGCAGCGCCTCCGCCAACAGCTCAATATCGGGGACCATAACCTTCGGGTCAAATGCCATCCTGGAATACAAGGGAGGAGCCGGCCAGACTGCCACTTCAGCAGAATGGCCTTCATCAGCCGGCCCGCCCAATGTGATCATCAACAATTCAAATGGAATTTCACTTCCATCCTCTTTTGGCAGAACAATCACGGGAACCCTGTACCTTACCAGCGGGGCTTTAACTATCGGCCCGAACCTGCTGACATTAAACAGCGCGTCGATCAGTAAAACCTCGGGCAGCATCACGGGAGGGTCCGGCTCCTCCCTTAGCTTCACCGGTTCCGGCAGTACAAGTTTACCCGGGGTCCTTAACGGGTTGAGTACGCTGACCCTTAACCGTTCCGGCGCTACCATTACCATGACGGGCAATCTTTCGGTTATTGATTCGCTTATCCTGTCAAACGGAGCCTTTGCCTTAAGCGGAGGCGTCATTTCCTATGGATCCGGCGGCACGCTTAAATACAGCGGAGGCAGCGGACAGACAACCGCCAATGCCGAATTTCCCGCATCAGGTGGTCCAAGGAACCTGGTTATAAAAAATGCCTCAGGGGTTACCCTGCATGCAGGTCGTTCGCTTGACGGGACACTTTACCTGTCCAACGGAGCCCTGTCGATCGGCAGCGGGAATACACTGACCCTCAACAGGGATATCAATATCGGCAGCGGAAGCCTGACCGGCGGATCATCCTCAAACCTCACTATCGGGGACTATTCTTCACCCATCACTTTGCCTGCCATCTCTGGCGGGTTGAACAACCTGACAGTTAACAGGCCGGCAGGTACAAGCCTCGGCGCCAGCCTGACCATTGCGGCGACCCTGACCCTGTCAGCCGGGGCACTGTCAATCGGCTCAACAACGTTAACCCTCAACGGGCAGCTTTCAAAAACATCGGGAAGCCTTAACGGGGGAGCCTCCTCCAACATTATTGCAGGAGGCGGCAATGCCATTTCCCTCGATCTTCCCCAGGTTACCCTGAACAACCTCACGATGAACCGGCCGGCGGGAGGAATCCGGCAAACCGGCAACATTACGGTAAGCGGCACCATGACTGTATCCGGCGGGGTTTTAAACAACAATGGCTGGACCTTTGCTTACGGATCTTCGGGAACCCTTAAATACAACGGTTCCTTGTCGCAAACAACATCCGGCAGCGAGTTCCCGGTCGCTTCAGGACCCTTTAACCTCTTTATCGACAATGCCATTTCGGTTGGATTACATGCCGACAGGGCAATAGCAGGCACCCTTACCCTCAATTCCGGCCAGTTCTCGATCGGGGCGCATACCCTTACCCTGAATGGAAGCATCACGCAAAACTCCGGAGCTTCTCTGTCGGGCGGTGCTTCTTCAAATATCATTTTCGGTGAAAATGGCTCCGGGACCAGCCTGCCGGCGGTTGAACTGAACAACCTTACGATACACAGGTCGGGTGGTGTGGTACTCGGCGGTAATGTAACCACAGGGGGGACATTAACGCTGGAACTGGGTACCCTTTCCCTCGGATCAACAACACTCACTGTAAACGGCGCCCTAACGCAAACATCCGGCGCGCTTGGCGGCGGGGCATCCGCGAAAATGATTTTCGGGGGAGGTGGCGGCTGGACCTCCCTGCCTGCTGTCACCCTGTTTGATCTGGAGATAAACCGGCCGGCCGGGATTAAAATGTCGGGACTGGTAACGGTCGGGGATAATCTCACACTGACCAGCGGGTCCTTTTCAATAGAATCAAACACTCTCAATGTCAACGGGGCTATCACCTATGCAGGAGGTTCTCTTTCAGGGGGAAACTCCTCCAATTTATCTTTTGGCGGCAGCGGGGCCGGTACAAACCTCCAGTCGGTTGTCCTGAATAACCTGACGATCAACCGGGCGGCCGGGATCGGTCTTGCAGGCGATGTCACGACCGGCGGAACCCTCTTTCTCCAGTCGGGGAGCCTCAGCATAAATTCCAATACGCTCACTTTAAACGGCGGTATTTCAAATTCGTCCTCTCCAGGGCTTGTCGGCGGATCCTCATCAAACATAACTTTTGGCGGGACCGGAAGCAGTACGGACCTCCCATCTGTATCCCTCCATGACCTTTCCATAAACCGTGCAGCAGGGATCGCTCTCGGGGGCAGTGTTACGGTGAACGGCACACTTTTCCTTACTTCGGGCGACCTGGCCATCAGTTCAAACACACTGACGATTAACGGGGATGTCAGCTATACATCAGGGTTGGTGGGCGGCAGCTCCTCAAATCTCCTATTCGGAGGAAGCGGCAGTGCTGCTGTGCTGAAGGCAATCAGCCTCAATTCACTTACGCTGAACCGCCCTGCAGGACTTGACCTGACGGATTCGGTCACCGTTTACGGGCAATTTACCCTGATGAACGGGCAGATAAGAAGAAACAGCTTCAGGTTATACGGCCCGGCTGCAACCCTGCGCTATAATTACGGTACGACACAAACCACTTCGGAAGAGGAGCTCCCGGGTACCGGGGGACCATACAGCGTTATGATCGATATGATGAACAATTCCGATAAGATGAACCTGCATGCCGATAAGACCATGCGGGGAGACCTGGTACTTACCCGGGGTGTTTTGGCCATAGGTGCGCACACACTTACTCTTGACGGAATGATCATACCCGGGATGGGATCCCTGGAGGGGGGAATTACATCCAATATTGTTTTTGAAGGAAGTTCAGGATCAACCCAGCTGCCCCAGGTTATTGTAAATGATCTTACAATTAACAGGAGCCATGGGATAACCATGAACGGGGATGTTACGGTTTTTGGCACGCTCTCTCTCAATGCGGGTCCGCTTGCGGTAAACTCATTTACCCTGGAACTGGACGGGGGACCGGTCAGCGGCAACCAGGCAAACCTGCAGACATCCACCTCATCGGGGCTCTACTTTGGAGGGAATGCCACAGGGATTACAATACCTTCAGCAGTGACCCAGCTAGGCCGGCTCAGGGCAGCCAACCCGAACGGGATCCAGATGACAACAAACCTGATGGTTTCCACTTCGGTGGTTGTTGCCAACTACCTGGTTTGCGGTGACAAATCCATTCACGGCAACGCATCGTTTTACATGGCATCCAATTCAAAGCTGGCGGTTGGTCACCCGCTTGGCATTTCGGGTACCATTTCACTTTCGGGACCGAAAATAATCTGGTCGGATACAGATTTCGAATTTACAGGCACGGTTGACCAGCAAACCCATTTTCTGCCTACCATGACACCCGGTACCGTGAGGAACCTGGTCATCAGCAACTCGAACAACTCGGTGGTTTCGCTCACCGAGAATATGACATTCACGGGTGATGTCGTGATCATGCCGCAATCGAAATTCAGGATTGTTCCATCAATCGGGTGTGCCATCCAGGGAAATTTATTGATGCAACCCGAATGAAATCCTGCTGAAGCAGTTATATTTTCACTCTTTTACACGCTCCTTGACATTCGTATTTCAAAATCGTAATTTCGACAGTCCTTAGGGCTGGTTTTCTCTGGCCGCTGAATGGCCGTTTTTCAGAAATTCAGATATTGGCGTCATCATAAATTTAAGTAATTTCAAGTGTCATATGAGCGAACCTCCTGAAACGATAGCCCGGATTCTTGACAGGTTGGAAAACCTTGCGGCAAGGCAGGAATCCATTCAAAATGAGATTGCAGCGCTGCGAACCGAGATTAATGAAATCACGGTTTCTTCCGCCACGATGGAAAAAATTTCCGAAGAGGCTTCCTTTACCGGGGTTCCGGCAACAGAAGCTGAAACCTCCTTTCCAAGCCTGACCGATGCCGGGTCCGTGATCGGGCAAAATCAAACCCCCTGTATCCCGGAGGAGGCTGAGAATGTTGGCTCAAAGCCTGTTTCTGAAAGCCCGGCAATTGGTGTAACCCCAACTGGAAAGTCAAACCTCGAAAAATTCATCGGTGAAAACCTGATCAACAAAATAGGGATTGCCGTTACGGTTCTGGGTGTGGGCATAGGGGTAAAATATGCCATCGACCATGAGCTGATCAGTCCTTGGACCAGGATCATCCTGGGCTACCTGTCAGGCCTTGTATTGTTTGGCCTGGCCGTCAGGCTGAAAAAGGAGTATGCGAATTTCAGCGCCGTACTGCTGAGCGGGTCCATGGCGATCATGTATTTTATAACCTTTGCAGCCTATAATTTCTATTCCCTCATACCTACGGTGCTCACCTTCCTGCTCATGGTCCTGTTCACCCTGTTCACCGTCGCCTCAGCCCTGCATTACAACAAACAGGTGATTGCCCATATCGGCCTGGTGGGAGCCTATGCGGTTCCCTTCCTGCTCGATGACGGCTCGGGAAGGGTGGTGGTCATGTTCAGTTACATGGCCCTGATAAATCTCGGTATTCTCGTAATCTCCCTCTGGAAATACTGGAAACCGCTGTTTGCCTCCTCGTTTGTGCTCACCTGGCTCATCTTTTACCTGTGGTTTGTTGCAAAATATGATCCCGCCATCCATTTTGGAATGGCATTAACCTTCGTTTCTGTTTTTTTTACTACATTTTACCTGGTTTTTCTTGTCTATAAACTGTTTAAAAGTGAAAAACACGCCCCGGAAGATATCCTGATGCTCCTGTCCAATGCAGCCATTTACTATGGGCTGGGGTATGCAATTTTAAAGGCCGATAAATCGGGGGTGTCCCTCCTTGGCCTTTTTACCCTGGCCAATGCCATTATTCATTGTGCGGCAGCCATCATCGTCAGGGTGAAAAAACCGGGGGACATCAACATGTTTCATTTTACCGCCGGGTTAGCGCTGGTTTTCGTTACCATCGCCATTCCCGTGCAGTGGGACGGGCGATGGGTGACCCTGCTTTGGAGCGGTGAAGCTGCCCTGCTGTTCTGGATGGGCAGGACCAGGAATGTAAGTGTTTATGAATTATTATCATACCCGCTCATGTTCCTTGTATTTGTGAGCCTTTTCGACGACTGGTTAACCGGTTACATTGCCTATAATCCGCGGGTGCCGTCATCAAGGATTTTTCCTTTTCTGAATGTACATTTCCTGACATCGCTCATTTTTATCGCTTCTTTTGGCATTATTAACTATTTACAGAACCTGAAAAGGTATATTTCGCCCCTTGCCGCCAATAAATTCGTAACAATGGTCATGAGGTTCTCCATCCCCGGCATCCTGATAACGGCCCTGTACTTCTCTTTCATCATGGAAATCACCAACTTCTGGAGCCAGCTGTATACTGATTCGATGGTGACTAAAAACCAGGATCTGACTGTGCCCGAACATCTCTGGAATGAAGATCTTTTTAAATACAGCACACTTTCTGTCATCAACTTTTCATTGCTGTTTGTATCCCTGCTTTCTTTTGTGAATCTCCTGAAATTGAGGAACAGCCTGCTGGGCATTATCAACCTGGGGATGAACATAATCGCATTGTGCGTGTTTCTCACGCTGGGATTATTTACAATAGGGGAACTCCGGGAAAGTTACCTGAATCCTTCGTTTCCCGGATCGTATTACCACGGCAGCCTTGACATAGCGATAAGGTACCTTTCGTTCGTGTTCGCGGGTGTGACTATCCTGGCTGTTTTCAGGTATGTCAGGTGGGAACTGCTTAATGCAGATTTTAGGAAGGAATTTGATTTTCTTCTTCACATCACAATCCTTACCGTTGCGGCCAATGAACTCATCAACTGGATGGACCTGTACCAGCCCGGGCAGTCTTATAAACTGGGATTGAGCATCCTTTTTGGCATCTATGCCTTGCTCCTTATTGTAATTGGCATCCGCAGGAAAAAGGTGCATCTGCGTATCGGCGCCCTCGTTCTTTTTGCGGCAACACTCATTAAACTCCTTCTGTACGATATTGCCTACCTGAATACGATTTCAAAAACCATCGTTTTTGTATCACTGGGAGTGCTGCTCCTGATCAGCTCATTCCTATACACCAAATACCGGAAATTGATTTTCGGGGACCATGAAGAGAATCATGATGAAGGAACCCCTTTATGAAATATCCGCCTGCCCGGAAATCACCTTCAAACCGCCGGAACCTTTATTTCGGCTGTGCCTTTGCTTTTTACCGGTTAATTATTTAGATTTGTACCAAATAAAAAATTAATCTTCAGATGAAAAATTTAAAAGTATTTGTGATTTTCGGGATTGTTGCTTCTTTCATGGGAGTTATCTCTTCGTTATCGGCACAAACCTACCCGTACGAACTGCCAAAGCTGCCATATGGCTATAACGCCCTTGAGCCTGCAATTGATGCCCAGACCATGGAAATCCACTATTCGAAACATCATGCCAATTATGTAAAGAACCTGAACAATGCGGTTAAGGGTACCGAATATGAGAAATACACGCTTGACGAACTTATGTTGTATGCAGGGGAAAACGGCGATGCCATCCGGAACAATGCAGGTGGCCATTTCAACCATTCGCTCTACTGGAATACCCTCTCGCTGAACAATCCCTTTGATGGCCAGAGCGGCGTGGGTAAAGCCATTATAGCCACCTTCGGCACAGCCGACAGTTTAAAGAAAATGCTGGCCAAAGCAGGGACGGCACGGTTTGGTTCAGGCTGGGCATGGCTTTATGTAACGCCCGAAAAGAAGCTGGCCGTTTGCTCCTCTCCAAACCAGGACAACCCTGTCATGGATGTATCCCCCGAGAGGGGAATCCCGATCCTGGCCATTGATGTGTGGGAACATGCCTATTACCTGAAATATCAGAATAAAAGGGGTGATTATTTGTCGGCCATCGTCAATACGATAAACTGGGATGTTGTAGATAAAAACTATACTGCAGCCCTGGCGAGTCCACTGCTGAGAACCATCGAACTGGATACATGGACCGGTTTAAATGATTTCCACGAAGTAATGGGCGCAACATTTCACCCGTCGCAGGATGGCAATCTGAAGCCGATCCGGGAACGCTCAGGCGAACTGTTTTCCAGGGCAAAAGCCCTGCAAACCGGGAAAATACCCGCTTCTTTCAATACTCCCGGGATAAAAAAATCGATCGACAACCTTGTCAGGGGAGCAGGTACGCTTCATCAGCTGATTTTAAAGAAGGCTGATGACAAGACCATCACCAAAAAACTGGAAGAACTTCACGAGGTGTTTCATCAGATAAAATAAATGTGCCATGGTTCCGGGAGCCCCGTTTGCTGCAGTAGTTGCAATCCAGGTAAAGAAAATATTAAACAGGTTTGAGGAGTCAGGGGCTGTTTCGCCCGATCGTGCCCGGACGCTGGAAGAGCTGGGGCTGTCAAACAGGATTATATTACGGCGGCTTATCAGCAGGGGGGTAATTTCGGAAGCGCAACCGGGACGATATTACCTGGATCCCAAAAACCTTGCCGACTTCAACGAAAAGCGCCGGAAAAAAGTCACGGCGGTATTGGGAGCCATCATCCTGGCGCTGCTGATTTATGCACTGTTTTCGATGGTCAGGTAACAAAGCTGGATGTAATTCAGAGCGACAATTGTTAATGTATAGTAATTGGCCTGTCGGGGAATATTCATATATTTGTTTCTTGGGAAAACACAGCAGTTTCATTATCCTATCCCAAACATGGAAAATATGAGCAGCTTTTTAATTTTTATCGTTGAAGATGATAAATTCTATGGAGAATACCTGAAACATTACCTGTCATCAAATCCTGATTATGAGATACATCTGTTTTTAACGGGGAAGGAACTGATAGCTAATCTCCACAGGAAGCCTGATATTGTGACGCTTGATTATTCATTGCCCGATATTAACGGGGCCATGGTGCTGAAAAAAATCCGTCAATACAGCCCTGATTCCCAGGTGGTTGTCGTTTCCGGGCAGAAGGATGTCTCCACGGCGCTTGATCTGCTCAAGGATGGCGCTTATGATTACATCGTAAAGGAACAGGATTCGCGTTCGCGTTTATGGAATGTCATCCTGCGCATCCGTGAAACCCGGGCGCTGAAGAACCAGGTTGAACTCCTGCAGGAGGAGGTTGGACGAAAATATGATTTTGAAAAAGCCATCATCGGCAACAGCCAGGCGATCAAGACCATCTATGCCCTGATTGAGAAGGCCAGCAAAACAAATATCAATGTTTCCATCACAGGTGAAACGGGAACAGGGAAGGAACTGGTTGCCAAAGCCATTCACTATAATTCACCACGGCGAAAGAAACCTTTTGTGGCCGTAAACATGTCGGCCATCCCGAAAGACCTGCTCGAGAGTGAATTGTTTGGCTATGAAAAGGGAGCATTTACCGGTGCCGACACACGGAAAACCGGAAAGTTTGAAGAGGCGACCGAAGGTACTCTTTTCCTCGACGAGATCGGGGATATGGATATTGCCATCCAGGCAAAGCTGCTCCGGGTAATCCAGGAACGCGAGCTGGTGCGAATCGGGGGCAAGGAGACCATCCCGCTCGACCTCAGGCTTATTGTCGCCACTCACAGGGACCTCAAGGAGGAGGTGGCCAATGGCACCTTCAGGCAGGATCTCTATTACCGGTTGCTCGGACTGCCAATCCACCTGCCGCCCCTGCGCGAACGAACCAACGACATCCTCATCCTTGCCAAACATTTTGCCGATGCATTCTGCAAGGAGAACAATATGCACCACGTCGGATTTTCGAGCGAAGCCAGTGAAAAACTTCTCCGCTATTCCTATCCCGGGAATATCAGGGAACTTAAAGCAATCATTGACCTGGCAGTAGTGATGTCGAACGGGAAGGTGCTGAATCCGGAGGATATTATATATTCCCAGACAGCCAGGCCTACCGACTTTCTCAATTCGGGAGAGATGCTGCTGGAGGAATATAACCGCCTTATCATCAAATCGTATCTCGACAAATACATGGATGATATACCGCTGGTTGCCAAAAAACTGGGAATCGGCAAATCGACCCTCTACCGGATGAAACAAAATGACCAGATCTGACCGCAAGGGAATTCCTTCGGCATTTTGGAATCTTGATACCCTTGAAATTAAATATCACTGCCATGGAAAACAGGCTGGAAAAATTATATGACCTGAAGGAACTCCAGACCATTTCTGCCGGAGATAATGTTTTCTTCAAACAAATGATCAGCCTGTTCGTTTCACAAAACGAGACTGCCTTGCTGGAAATAAGGCAGCATGCCGATAACCGCGACTTTGACATGATAAAGGCGGTCCTGCATAAGATGAAACCAGCCATCATGGTGATGGGAGTTTCAAGTGCTACGGACATAATCACCCAGATTGAACATTCCGAGGCCGCTTCAATGGAAAGACCAGAATTCTCGATCCTCCTGCTGAAACTTGGGAAGATAATCCAGGAGGTTAACGACCATTTGCGCCTGATTTGAGACAAACTATCTCTTTCTTAGAAAAAATCCCCCGTTAATTAAAGGCTCGATTTTCTAATCAACACAATATCAGGTAATTATTTGTAGTACCCCATGTTGGCATCGTTTTTGCACTCATGATGAAAAACCTACCCATGAGAACAATACGACTGATCCTCCTGATCACTGCCATCACCGGAGCCCTTTTCAGTGGCTGCAAAAAAAACGAGATTGTACCCACCGTTAAAACCCCAGCCAAAACACTCAGTGAGTTAAAGGCTGCCGATTCATTCAACTGGAGCACAGGCAGCCTTGTTGAGGTAAAAATCACAGGCCTGCCGACCACTGTCCCGGTGAAATCAACCCTGACCATCGGACTCGCTGATGGCACAACCCTTTTCAGCAAGCTGCACCGTATGGATGAGAATACAGCCATCACACTGATGGTCCCCGCAACCGTCAGGGTGCTGACACTGAAATACGGAACAGTTGCCTATTCAGTTGACATTGTCAACCGCCAGGCATCGTTTTCCTTCATCCCGGTCATTACTGATAAATAAACACCTAATAACCTCCTCAGATGAAAAAAATTATCATTTTAACCTCGATCATCACCCTCATTGCACTTTCAGCCGGCATGGCGCAGGTGACCTTAAACTGCGAGTCGGGAAACCGTGCCATAGAGCAGGGAAACTGCTGGGGATTCGGGGCAACATCGTACTCAAATACTGCCAGCCTGGTAATCGGCGGCGCATGGTCCACGAAAAGCAATTCATTAACCAATTCAGCCCCCACAGCATGCTGGATTAAGACACCCTGGATGCTTGCAGGAAATGGAAACATTACCTTCCAGACACGTCTCGACGGGGCCGGAAACGGGGTTACATCCAAATTCATCACCCTTTGGTACATACCTTACGATGGCACAGCGGCATACGGCGAAGGCACCCCAGTGCAATTTTACTCTTACAACTTCCCGGACTTTAACGTAACCACCATCAGGAATATCACGGCCCCGATCCCTGCAGCCATACAAAATTCAACCTCGGTGTATAAAATCAGGGTCAGTTTTGCCGGTGCCGGTGGCAACGAAAGAGCCTATTCCGATAATTTCATTTTTCCGGGAACCTATTGGTCTGATCCGGCCAATGGTTGTATTCCCCTGGCCGTTATCCAGGATGCCGATGGTGATGGCGTGGCCGATGCCGACGACGCCTACCCGAATGATCCCAACAGGGCCTACAACAGCTATTTCCCTTCAGCGAACCAGTCGGGAACCCTGGCCTTTGAAGACCTCTGGCCGGCAAAAGGCGATTATGACATGAATGATGTGGTCGTTGATTACAGGTTGAAAACAGTCACCAATGCATCAAACAACGTAGTTGAGGTTTTCGCTGCGTTTGTTTTGCGTGCTTCCGGCTCCTGCTTTAATGATGGCTTTGGTTTCCAGCTTGACGGGATATCTCCTGATAAGATTATTAGTGTTTCGGGGAGTGCCGTAAGTCCTGCCTCAATTTATCATTTCAATGCCAACGGACTTGAAAGCGGCCAGGATAATGCTACCTGCATCGTATTTGACGATTCCCACCGGATTGTATCAAACAGGCCGTCCGACAACACAGATAAAAACAAACCTTTTACACCCTACGATTCCCTCGGTGTTCACCTTGTTTTTATTAATAATGGCATACCTGCTCCGGGAGGGACCGTGTCAAACAGCCAACTGCTTCCGGGTGCTTTTAATTTCTTCATTGTTTCGGAAACATGGACAGGGCAGATGCTGAACGACAGTGTCCGGATAAACTTCCAGGATCGCGGCAAAGAGATTCATCTTGCCGGCAATGTCCCGACCAGCCTGGTGAATGGCAGCCTTTTCGGAACCCTTGATGATGACACGAATCCGGCCGAAGGGAAATATTATAAAACAAAAAACAACCTGCCATGGGGAGTCAACGTCCTACAGGGATTTGATTACCCGATCGAAAAAGCGGTTATCAGCGAGGCATACCTGCACTTTGTTGAATGGGCTGCCAGTGCCGGTGCGGCATACCCCGACTGGTTTTCAGATTTGCCGGGATACCGGAACCAGCAAAAAATTTACTAAATATCACCTGTTGGCTTTTACAGGCCGGCTCCAAATAGCGGAGCCGGTTTTTCTATGCTTAACCGGCTCATATTTTGACCACTGACTGGTTTTTTCAAAAAGGAAGACAACCTGGCAAATTGTGAGAGAAATTAAAATAATATTAACTTTGTTCCACATTGACCCGGATTAGCATGAATGGGGCACGCCATCGCGGCTCCTTTCAGTTTAGCAATCAGATAACAAGAAACATTAACACTTAAAATCTAAAAATATGTCAAAGGGAAAAGACGCAAAAAAGGATGTAAAAAAGGCCCCTGCCAAATCGCCGAAAGAGAAGCGCCAGGAAAAAATAGAGAAAAAGGCAAAAAACAAGAGTTAATTGCCCGCTCAGGGCTGTTCAGCCGGCTCTTTGTAGAGACCGAACTCCAGGATTTCAGGAACATCCCGAGAGGAGGTGATCCGCAGCCTGATTTTGCCCGACCTGACCGGATCAAAACGCAGGAGGCGTTTGTAACCGATCGTCGTTCCCCGGCAGATCAAATTCCAGCTGCCGCCATCCCATGTTTCGAGAATAAAAGCCTCGACTTTCTGGCCATGCCGGAAATCTTCGCGCAGCATAACCCGGTCAAAAACCGCCGGGTTCCTTAGATCGAGCTGGATTAGTGAATCATTTCTGAAAATGTCGGCATCTTTTGCCAGGTTATTGCCAAAGGTTGCATCAAGTACTGTTTTCATTTTTTTCAGGGCGGCAACGTCGTTTTCATGGATCAGCCCCCGCCTGTCGGGGGGCAGGTTCAGCAACAGGACCGAATTGCGCCCGACGGAGCTGTACCAGATATCCTCCAGTGTTGCGGGGCTCTTTACCAGCGAGTCCTCCGCCTGGTGGTAAAACCAGCCCGGGCGGATTGAAACATCCACTTCCGAGGGATACCAGATCAAACCGGCTGCATGCTCAATTTTCGCCCGGCTGCCAAGATCCTGTTCCATCATGTCCCCCGGAGGAAAAAAGAGCCCCTCCCTTGTTGATCCCTTCCCTGCACCGGCCTTGATTTCGTTTAATGTGGCAGCCTTTGCCGGAATTACACTCCATTCGGTTTCCCGGCCATAGCCCGATTCGGTGCCAACCCACCTGACATCGGGTCCGCTTATGGCAATCACCGCTTTTGGCTGTAATTTGCGGATCACCCGGTAATAGCTCAGCCAGTCGTAAACCTGGCGCTTTCCGTTCGGGCCCTCCCCGCAGGCCCCGTCGAACCAAACCTCGTCAATGGGTCCGTAATGGGTCAGGAGCTCGGTGAGCTGGTTCCTGAAATGTTCATTGTATGCTTCGGTTCCATATAGCGGGGAGTTGATGTCCCAGGGGGAGATATAGACCCCGAGCTTCATCCCCTGTTTTTTACAGGCTGCCGCCACCTCGGCAAGGATATCCCCCTTCCCGCCTTTCCAGGGCGAGTTTTTTATGCTGTAATCGCTGAACCTGGTTGGCCACAAGCAAAAACCATCGTGATGTTTGGCAACCATGATCACCAGCCGGGCACCTGCCATCTTCGCCGTGGCCACCCATTGCCCCGCATCAAGTGCCGTCGGGTTGAACAGCGAAGGGGAGGTTCCCTTCTCCCCCCATTCACGGTTTGTAAAGGTGTTCATCCCGAAATGGATAAAAATTGTGAATTCAAGTTCCTGCCAGTCAGCCTGCCGGCTGGTCGGCACTACATGAGCCGCTTTTTTATAGATCTCACGGGGTGTTTCGCCAGGGTAGATCCTTACGGCATTGCCGGTCCCCAATTCCTGGGCCTGCAATTGAAGGATCATGATCAGGAAAAACAGGGGGGGAAGAAGCTGTTTCATATCAGTGACGGGATTCACAACAAAAATAGCGAATTACTTTCTTTTTCAACATATAATGGAGTGATAGTTCGTTCATTTCAACAGGATTCAACCAATTTCTTTGTGAAGATTATAACGGTGATTGAAAAAATTATATACCTTTGTCAAGAATAATTCTAAATAATGGACAGGATCTTCATCCCTTCAGATTATATCCCGGTGCTTGTTCAGTCGGTAGTTGCCCTGGGTTTTGTGGTGGTCACCATGTTCGCAACCCATTTTATCGGCGGGAAGCGCAAGAAATTCCATACAATCCGCAAGGACCAGAATTTTGAATGCGGCATCGAGGTGAAGGGGAATGCGCGTTTCCCCTTCTCTGTCAAGTATTTCCTGATAGCCATCCTCTTTGTACTGTTCGACGTGGAGATCATTTTCTTTTATCCCTGGGCCATTAATTTCAAGGAATTCGGATGGGATGGCTTCTGGGAAATGCTCCTTTTCCTGGGTTTCCTGCTTTTCGGTTTTTATTACATCATCAGTAAAGGGGCGTTGAACTGGGAAGATTAAATGAAAAAAATGCAAAATGCAAAATGCAAAATGAAAAATGAAAAAAATGCAGAGTGAAAAATAAAAATGAAATTTTACGGAAACGGCTGGAAAACTCCTTCGTTTTGCATTTTGATTTTTGATTTTTGCATTCACAACATGGATACAAACATAAAAACATACAGCAAGGCCGATGCTCCGGAGGGTTACACAGCTCCCGGGATCTTTGCCACTACCTTCGACAAGGTGATCGGGATGGCTAGGAAAAACTCCATCTGGCCATTGCCGTTCGCCACCTCCTGCTGCGGTATTGAGTTCATGGCAACCATGGGGGCCAATTATGATCTTGGCCGCTTTGGAGCTGAACGGCTGAGTTTCAGTCCACGGCAGGCCGACCTGCTGATGGTGATGGGAACCATTGCCAAAAAAATGGCACCGGTAATACAGCAGGTCTATATCCAGATGGCCGAGCCCCGGTGGGTGCTGGCTGTCGGTGCATGCGCCTCAAGCGGGGGCATCTTCGACACCTACAGCGTACTGCAGGGGATCGACCGGGTAGTGCCCGTGGATGTTTATGTCCCCGGTTGTCCACCCCGGCCCGAACAGATCATTGATGGGTTCATGAAAATCCAGGACCTTGTGGGGAATGAACCGCTCAGGCGGCGATATTCGGAGGAGTACAAGGAGTTGCTGAGGGGGTATGGGATACTAGTGTAAAATAGCGAAATAGCGAAATTGAAAAAGAGCCGGGAAGGCGAAAAAATAATTAATTGAGAATAAATAGCAGGATTCGGGTTTCAGGCAATTGTGAAAACTGGTAAAGACTGATGGAGAACGCGTTCGTAATCGATAAGTTGTATAAGGCCTTTGGCCGGGATATCCTGAAGATGGATACTGCTTCTGACATCCTTACAGTCACGGTCTCTCATCCTGTGATCCACGAGGTTATCAGGCTGCTCAGGGAGGATGAACAGCTGCAGTTCACAATGCTCACCGATTTATGCGGAATCCATTACCCCGACCGGGGGCTGCCTCTTGGCGTGGTTTATCACCTGCATAACCTCAGGGAAAATAACCGGATCCGCATAAAGACCTTTGTCACGGCAGCCGATCCGTCAGTCGCCACGGTTACCGACCTTTTTTCGTCGGCCAACTGGATGGAGCGTGAAACATACGATTTTTACGGGATCCTGTTTACCGGCCACCCGAACCTAAAACGAATATTAAATGTCGAATACATGGATTTTTTCCCCATGCGCAAGGAATACCCGCTCGAGGATCCGACGCGGGAAGACAAGGACGACCGCTATTTTGGCAGATAAAAAAATGATAATTAAAACTATGAATTTTACGGCCATTTTCACCATTTCACCATTTCACTACCTCGCTACCTCGCTGCCTCGCTACTTTACTATTTCGCCATTTCGCCATTTCGCTATTTAATTTCCGTATGGAGACAGCCGACAAGCAATATACCACCCTCAACCTGGGCCCCACCCATCCGGCAACGCATGGGATTTTCCAGAATGTGCTCACGATGGACGGGGAACAGATCATCGATGCTGAACAAACCATCGGCTACATCCACCGTGCATTTGAAAAGATTGCCGAACACCGGCCCTATTACCAGATTACCCCGCTTACCGACCGCCTCAACTATTGCTCGTCGCCCATCAACAACATCGGATGGCATATGACGGTAGAAAAACTCCTTGGCGTTAAAACTTCGAAACGTATTGACTACCTGCGGATCATCCTGATGGAACTGGCCCGCATCACTGACCACCTGGTATGCAACAGCGTGGTGGGGGTCGACAGCGGCGCCCTCACCGGCTTTATTTATGTATTCCAGGAAAGGGAGCGTGTTTATGAAATTTACGAAGAGGTCTCAGGGGCCCGCCTTACCACCAACATGGGGCGCATCGGGGGGTTTGAACGCGACCTTTCGCTGAAGGCGGTCAAAAAGATCAGGGAATTCCTGGATCACCTCCCAAAGGTGCTTCATGAATTTGAAAAATTGCTGATGCGAAACCGCATATTCATGGACCGCACCATCGGTGTTGGCCCGATCTCGGCGGAACGGGCTGTAAATTATGGATTTTCCGGCCCAAACCTGCGGGCTGCGGGTGTCGATTATGATGTGAGGGTGATGACCCCTTACAGCAGTTACGGGGATTTCGAGTTTGAAATCCCCATCGGAACGCAGGGCGACACCTACGACCGGTTTTGCGTAAGGCAGCAGGAGATCTGGGAAAGTGTCAAACTGGTCCGCAATGCCTTGGAAAACCTTCCCGAAGGCGATTTTCATATGGACGTCCCCCAGTTTTTCCTCCCCCCGAAACAGGAGGTTTACTCAAAAATGGAGGCCCTGATCTGGCATTTTAAAATAGTGATGGGAGAGATCGAGGTCCCTGTTGGCGAAGTGTTCCATTCGGTGGAGGGCGGCAATGGCGAACTGGGATTTTACCTGGTGAGCGACGGGGGCAGGACACCCTTCAGGCTGCATTTCCGCAGGCCCAGTTTTATCTATTACCAGGCCTATCCTGAAATGATCCGCGGGGGCGTCCTTTCGGATGCAATCCTGACAATGAGCAGCATGAATGTGATCGCCGGTGAATTGGATGCATAAACCATAAACGATATTTGAAGAGACAAGGCATGCCTTGTCTCTAAAGAATGAATCGAAAAATAAAATGAACGAAACAAACAGGGTAAACCACCATCAATTTGTAAAGGAGAACAAACCCGTTGCATTTTCCCGCGCTACGCTGGAAAAGATACAACAATTGATTCTCCGGTATCCTGAAGGCCGGCAAAAATCGGCCTTGCTGCCTGTTTTGCATATGGCACAGGAGGAGCTGGGCGGCTATCTTTCGGTGGATGTCATGGATTATGTGGCATCGCTGCTGGGGATTGAACCGATTGAGGTGTACGAGGTGGCGACCTTTTATTCAATGTTTTATCTTGACAAAATGGGCAACTATGTGATAGAAGTCTGCCGGACAGGCCCCTGTGCCATTTCGGGAGGTGAGAAGATTATGGAGCACCTCCGGGAAGTGCTGCAGGTCAGGCCGGGTGAGACCACCGGCGACGGGCTTTTTACCCTGAAAGAGGTGGAATGCCTTGGCTCGTGCGGTACCGGCCCAGTGATGCAGGTAAACAACGGCTATTATGAACACCTGACTCCGGGCAGGGTCGATAAAATTCTCGACGAACTTAGAGACAACGCAAACAAAAACAAACCTGACGATTCGACATGGGTGGAAAAATTCTGTTAGCCAGCATCGATGTTCCGGGTATCCGGGGGTTTGATGTTTACCGCAGCTACGGAGGTTACTCCCCGGTGGAAAAGGCTTTGCGGGAAATGACCCCGGCCCAGGTAGGCGCCGAGGTCACCAAATCGGGATTGAGGGGCAGGGGCGGGGCCGGGTTTCCAACCGGGCTGAAGTGGAGCTTCCTGGACCGTAAGTCAGACAAACCCCGTTACCTGGTATGCAATGCCGACGAGAGCGAGCCGGGCACCTTCAAGGATCGTTACCTGATGCACCATCTGCCGCACCTGCTTATCGAAGGACTGATAATCTCCAGTTATGCACTGGGGGTCAATACCTGTTACATATACATCAGGGGCGAATTCAAATACCTGGTGGGGGTGCTCGAAAAGGCCATCCTCGAGGCCAGGCAGCATGGCTTCCTGGGCGAAAACATCCTGGGCTCAGGTTTTTCGCTGGATATCTATGTTCATCCCGGCGCAGGGGCCTATATCTGCGGAGAGGAGACCGCCCTGCTCGAATCGCTCGAGGGAAAGCGCGGAAACCCGCGCATCAAGCCGCCATTTCCTGCATTCAAGGGTCTGTACGGCTGCCCGACAGTAGTCAACAACGTGGAGACGCTGGCAACCGTTGCTCCCATCATCGGCATGGGCGGCGAAGAATATGCTAAACGGGGAAGGGGAAAGAGCACCGGTACAAAACTGATCTCTGCATGCGGCAATATCAACAAACCCGGGGTTTATGAAATCGAGATGGGGCTTCCCGTTGAGGATTTTCTTTACTCTCCAGAATATTGCGACGGCATCGCCAACGACAAGTACCTGAAGGCCGTCATTCCCGGGGGCTCTTCGGTACCCATCCTGCCGGCCGACCTGATCCTCAACACGGCCAGGGGGGAAAAGCGGCTGATGACCTACGAATCGCTCTCCGACGGGGAGTTTGCCACCGGGACCATGCTTGGTTCGGGAGGCTTTATCGTCTTCGACGAGGATGCCTGCATTGTAAGAAACACCTGGAACCTGGCCCATTTTTACAGGCATGAATCCTGCGGCCAGTGTTCTCCCTGCCGCGAAGGCACAGGCTGGATGGAGAAGGTCCTGTACCGGATTGAACACGGCCTGGGTAAAATTTCGGATATCGACCTGCTCGTCAGGGTCGCAAAGAATATCGAGGGAAATACCATTTGTCCGCTCGGCGATGCCGCAGCCTGGCCCGTTGCCAGTGCCATCCGTCATTTCCGGAAGGAATTCGAATACCATGTGGAGCATCCTGAAAGGGTAAAAAAGATTAACCACGGCGCCCTCTTCCCGCTGGCTGTAGTATGAAATGCGCTGCCGTTTTGAAAAATGAACGGTCATGGCGGGCTGAACAACAGGTAAATTGGATGAAAACGGTTGAACGTTAGTGAGAAACAAATATGATCAAAGTAACCATCGATAATCTCCAGGTTGACGTAGAAGAGGGAACCACCATTCTCCAGGCGGCACGAATGATTGGCGGCAAGGTAGTCCCCCCGGCCATGTGTTACTATTCAAAGCTGAAGGGGTCGGGTGGGAAATGCAGGACATGCCTGGTAAAGGTTGCACAATCCTCTGCAAAGGACCCGCGTCCCATGCCCAAGCTGGTTGCCTCCTGCAGTACGCCGGTCCAGGATGGCATGGTTGTTCAGAATCTCACCTCGCCGGAGGTTGTGGAGGCCAGGAAAGGCATTGTTGAATTTCTCCTGCTCAACCACCCGCTTGATTGTCCCGTTTGTGACCAGGCAGGCGAATGCGACCTCCAGGACCTGAGTTTCGGATTTGGCATGGAAGAAACGGTAACGGAGGAGGAGCGCCGCGATTTTCCCGTGGTTGACATCGGGGAGCAGATAAAACTCCACATGAACCGCTGTATCCTTTGCTACCGTTGTGTTTACACTGCCGACCAGCTTACCGGAAAACGGCTGCACGGGGTCCTCTACAGGGGCGATGTGTCTGAAATCGGCACCTTTATCAGCCAGTCGATAACGAACAACTTCTCTGGTAATATGATCGATGTTTGCCCGGTGGGGGCGCTTACCGACAAAACCTCGCGTTTTAAAAGCCGGGTGTGGTTTCTCAAACCGATGAATGCCCACCGCGACTGCCCTGCCTGTTCGGGAAATGTGACTGCCTGGCTTTTCGGCAACGAGATTTACCGCGTAACCGGGCGTAAAAACCAGTTCGGCGAACTGGAGGAGTTTATCTGCAATGAATGCAGGTTTGAAAAAAAGGACTTGACCGACTGGGTGATCGAAGGACCGAGGCACATCAAACGGCAATCGGTGATTTCGGCCAACCATTATGAAGGGATGAAAAAACAGTCTGTTATTAAACCCATCGAGGGAAACATGGAAAAGCAGGAATAAAAATTAATTACCGTTGAAAATTAAAAAAATATTTCACCTTTGACTTCGTTCCCGGCATCAGGCCTTAGATTTTTGACTTTGAAAAAAACATGGTACAACAACTCATCTACAAATTAATACTTGCCAGTATCATCCTGGTCATGAGCCTGGTCGTGGCGATGTACTCCACCCTCATCGAACGCAAGGTGGCCGGCTGGTTCCAGGACCGTCACGGCCCAAACAGGGCCGGCCCGTGGGGATTGCTGCAGCCCCTGGCCGACGGGATCAAGCTCTTCTTCAAGGAGGAGTTCATGCCGAATTCGGCCGACAAGTTCCTCTATATCCTCGGACCTTCACTGACAATGTTTATTGCGCTGCTGACCAGCGCCGCCATCCCCTGGGGACCCGCACTGGTCATCAACGGGCAGAGCTACCCGATGCAGGTGGCTGATATCAACATCGGGATCCTCTACATCTTTGCCATCGTCTCCATCGGTGTCTATGGGATCATGATCGGCGGATGGGCCTCCAACAACAAATATGCCTTGCTGGGCGCGGTAAGGGCCTCATCTCAGATGATCAGCTACGAACTGGCGATGAGCCTCTCCATCATTACCGTCGTGATGATGACCGGTTCGCTCAGCATGACTGACATCGTGGCGCAGCAGCAGGGATTTCACTGGAACATCTTTTACCAGCCGCTGGGATTCCTTATCTTCCTGATATGTGCCTTTGCCGAAACCAACCGCTCCCCCTTCGACCTGCCCGAATGTGAAACAGAACTCGTGGGGGGATACCATACCGAATACAGCAGCATGAAACTCGGATTCTACCTCTTTGCCGAATATATTAATATGTTCATTTCAGGGGCTGTAATGGCAACTCTTTTTCTGGGGGGATACCATTTTCCCTTCATCGATAAGCTTGGATTGTCGCCCAATGCATTTGCCCTTGTTAGTTTTATGGTCCTGTTCAGCAAGATCACCTTCTTCGGCTTCATCTATATGTGGATCCGCTGGACCCTGCCCCGTTTCCGGTATGACCAGCTGATGAAACTCGGCTGGAAATCATTGATCCCGCTGGCCATTTTGAATGTGGTGATCACGGGGGTAGTGATATTGGTAAACCAATAATTGCATTTTTAACAGCCCAACATGACCTCTCTGACCAACAGATCCAAAGTAGTTTCGGACAAAAAGATGACTTTTTGGGAGAGAATCTATCTTCCAGCCATTCTGAGCGGGATGCGGATTACCTTTGGCCACCTGTTCCGCAGGAAGATCACGGTGCAATACCCGGAGGTTAAGCGTGAGTTCTCGGATATCTACCGGGGGAAACATGTCCTGAAGCGCGATGATGAGGGCCGGGAACGGTGCACCGCCTGCGGGTTGTGCGCGGTTGCCTGCCCGGCCGAAGCCATCACGATGGTTGCAGCCGAGCGGAAACCGGGCGAAGAGCATCTTTACCGCGAGGAGAAATATGCTGTGGTTTACGAAATCAATATGCTGCGCTGCATTTTCTGCGGCGACTGCGAGGAGGCCTGCCCGAAAGAGGCAATCTTCCTGACTAAAGAAATCGTCCGGTCTGAATACAGGCGCGACAAGCTTATCTATGGGAAGGATGAGCTGGTGGAACCCATGGATCCGTCAAAACGGATCGATGTTTCAAAACGGCAAACACCTGAGGTGATTGAATTTAAAAAGGATAAACGATACAAACATAACAAGTAAGAAAATGCAAAATGCAAAGTGCAAAGTGCAAATTGCAGGGAGCAAGGGATGATTTTTTAGTCATGAATATTTTTTTGATTTTTAATTTTTGCACTTTGCATTTTGAACTTTGAACTTTGAACTTTCGTCTTATGTTCACACAATACATCTTCTGTTTCCTCAGCATCATGGCGCTCTTTTCAGCGGTAATGGTGCTGGCGTCGAAAAAACCGATCCATTCGGTGCTGTTTTTGACGCTGACCTTTTTTGCCATTGCCGGCCATTACGTGCTGCTGAATGCACAGTTCCTGGCGGTGGTCCATGTGATCGTCTATGCCGGCGCCATCATGGTTTTATTCCTTTTCACTGTGATGCTGCTCAACCTCAACAACGAAGAACGTTCCCCGAAACCCATGTGGGTCAAGATCATTGCCATGATCGCGGGCGGAATGCTTATGCTCACGCTGATCGGTGTATTCCGCGGGTATGATATCCAGACGGCCCATGATCCGATGATATCCCAGATCGGGCTTGTCAAGGACCTTGGACGAATTCTCTATCACGATTATCTTTTACCCTTTGAAATGTCGTCGGTGTTGTTTCTTACAGCAATGGTCGGTGCTGTGCTCCTGGGAAAGAAGGAGCAGATCTGATTAAAAAGTGACGCAGATCAACTAAAGACGAAAAACTGAAAAATAACCTGATATTCAAAAAACCAAGTAAATGTCCCCAATCTCCTCCATCCCCATTCACTACTACCTGGTTTTCTGCTCCATACTTTTTTGTATCGGGGTGCTCGGGGTCCTTGTAAAAAGGAATGCGCTGCTGATCCTCATGTCGATCGAACTGATGATCAACTCGATAAACCTTTTGCTGGCCGCTTTTTCGGCCTATACAAACGATCCGGCAGGACAGATATTCGTCTTTTTTATCATGGTTGTCGCTGCAGCCGAGGTGGCGATCGGTCTGGCCATCGTCGTCCTGATATACCGGACGACCCATTCGATAGACATAAACGTGCTGAATAAACTGAAATGGTAAAATACCGGAGTTGAATAGCCGGCAGTGAGTTTTTGATGAATAAATGACAAGTTGATGATAAATCTGGTTTTAATATTAATCCCGCTTTTCCCCCTGCTGGGCTTCCTGATCCTTGGGCTGGGCGTACGTTCCATACCGCGAAAGATTGCCTCCCTGGTAGGCACGGGCACCATTTTGCTTTCCTTTATCCTCTCACTTTTTCTTTTTTTTGGCTTTCGCCATTTCGCCATTTCGCCATTTCACTATTTCTTTACCTGGCTCCGCATCGGCCCCCTCGATATCCCCTTTTCCTTCCTCATCGACCCGCTATCGCTGGTTATGCTGCTGGTCGTTACCGGGGTTGGGTTCATCATCCACGTATATTCAATAGGCTACATGAAGGAAGATCCCGGCTTCAACCGCTTCTTTTCCTACATGAACCTTTTTGTCTTCTCGATGCTCCTGCTGGTGATGGGGGCGAATTTTCCCATCATGTTCATCGGGTGGGAGGGGGTAGGATTGTGCTCCTATCTGCTGATCGGCTTCTGGTTTAAGGACCATGCAAACAACAACGCCGCCAAAAAGGCCTTTATCATGAACCGGATAGGCGACCTGGGTTTCCTGATGGGCATGTTCCTCATCTTTACGACTTTTCACAGCCTTAATTACCAGGATATATTTTCCCAGGCAAAGGGAATGGCCTGCGGGAATTCAACGCTGGTGGCCATTACCCTGCTTTTGTTTGTCGGTGCCGTCGGGAAAAGCGCCCAGATACCTCTCTACACCTGGCTTCCCGATGCAATGGCCGGTCCCACACCGGTATCTGCGCTGATCCATGCAGCTACAATGGTTACCGCAGGTGTTTATATGGTGGCCCGCTCAAACATACTCTATGTCCTTTCCCCGGCAACCATGGCCATCATGGGGCTGACAGGGCTGGCTACAGCGCTCTTCGCCGCCTCCATTGCCATCTTTCAGAACGACATAAAAAAAATACTGGCCTATTCCACCATCAGCCAGCTGGGCTACATGTTTGTCGGGTTGAGTGTCGGTGCCTTTACGGGAGCCGTTTTCCACCTGACAACGCATGCATTCTTCAAGGCCCTGCTCTTCCTCGGCGCCGGCAGTGTGATCCATGCCATGGGAGGAGAACAGGACATCAGGAAAATGGGCGGGTTGAAAAAAGCAATGCCCAGGACCTACCTGACCTTCCTGGTTGCCACCATCGCCATTGCCGGTATCCCTCCATTTTCGGGATTCTTCTCGAAGGATGAAATCCTTGCCAGGGTATTTGAGTTTCAACCAGCCATCTGGGTGCTGGCGGTGGCCGGTTCACTGATGACAGCCTTCTATATGTTCCGCCTGCTTTACCTGGCATTTTTCAAGGATTTCCGGGGAACGGAGACACAGGAACACCATCTTCACGAATCCCCCGCCGTGATGACCATTCCGCTGGTAATCCTGGCCCTGCTTGCAGCCTTCGGAGGGGTCCTCAACATCCCAGGCCTCTTCGGCGGGAATGCGGGACTTTCGCAGTTCCTGGCACCCGTCTTCGCCGATGCCAATGCTGTTATGGAACATGAAACACCGGTTACCCCCGGCACCGAATGGCTGATCATGGGGATCACCCTTGCGGGAGTGCTTGCCATGGCGGGATGGGCATACCGTCGCTTTGTAACAAGCGGCTTTGGACTGCTTCCCGATGAGGCACAGCGGTCCTTCCCGGTGAGGCTGATCTCACAAAAATATTATATCGACGAACTTTACCGGGCTGTTTTCGTAAAGCCGGTCATGTGGCTGTCGGGGATGTTCCACGAAGTTGTTGAAACCCGCTTTATCGACCGCATCGTGAACGGCGTGGGCAGCCTGGTGGTGTGGACCGGCAGCACCGTGCGCTATATCCAGACGGGCAACGTCGGCTTTTATATGTTCATAATGATTTTGGGGATCATCATGATCCTGTTCTTTAATATCCTGATCTGACCGATGCTGACGATAATCCTCATCTTGTTTCCCCTGGCGCTCACGCTGATCACCCTCCTGCTGAAGAGGGAAAAGACCATCCGGAACTTTGTCCTGGCAGGTGCGCTTACCGAATTCGGCATAGCCGTGGCCGCCTTTATCCAGTTCAAAACATCATGCCATTGCCAGCTCCTCTTCAGGGCCGACTGGCTCGCCTCCATGGGGGTCAGCCTGAAATTCGGAATGGATGGCATCAGTTTGCTCATGGTTTCACTCACCACCTTCCTGGTCCCGGTCATTATCCTTTCATCCTTCAACGGCCCCTGCAGGCGGCCGGCGGTCTTTTACAGCCTCATTTTCTTTATGGAGATGGCGCTTGTCGGGGTGTTCACCGCTTTCGACGGAATGATGTTTTATATTTTCTGGGAGATGGCGCTCATACCGGCCTACTTCATCTGTGCCGTATGGGGGGGAGCCGACCGGATCAGGATCACGTTCAAATTCTTTATCTACACATTCACGGGAAGCCTGCTGATGCTGGTTGCCTTGATCTACCTCTATTTCCGCACTCCATTGCCCCATTCCTTCGACCTGGAATGGCTGTATGCCGTCAAGCTGACATCAGCCGAACAGGTATGGATTTTCCTTGCCTTTTTCCTGGCATTTGCTGTAAAAATTCCCATCTTCCCGTTTCATACCTGGCAACCCGACACCTATACCGGTTCTCCGGCTGCCGGCACCATGCTGCTGGCCGGGATCATGCTTAAAATGGGCGTTTACGGGATGATCCGCTGGATGATCCCCATTTGTCACCAGGCGGTTCAGGACTGGGGAGTTTACGCCATGATCCTTGCCGTGACCGGGATTGTTTACGCTTCAGTCATTGCCATCCGGCAGAAAGACATGAAAAGGCTGGTCGCCTATTCATCCATTGCCCATGTCGGGCTGATTTCCGCCGGGGTGATTTCCCTTTCCATCCATGCCATGCAGGGGGCCGTGATCCAGATGGTCTCCCACGGCATCAATATCGTCGGGCTCTTCATTGTGATCGACCTGGTCGAAAAAAGGACTAAAACCCGTAACATTGCCGACCTGGGGGGAATTGCCCTGAAGGCGCCGAAACTGGCCGTTGTATTCATGATCCTGCTGCTCGGAAGCATCGCGCTGCCGCTTACCAATGGCTTTGTGGGTGAATTCCTGCTGCTCCTGGGGATCTTTGAGTACTCGATGGTGTTCTCGGCCATTGCCGGGCTGACCATCGTCCTGGGCGCCGTTTACATGCTCAGGATGTACCAGCGTACGATGCTCGGGGCAACAAATGAAATCACGGAGCAGGTCACCGACCTGACATGGACTGAAATGGCCCCCCTGGTCCCGCTTATCGTCATGGTTTTCTGGATCGGGCTGTTTCCCGGTTTGTTTCTCAATGTTGCCTTGCCGGATGTTTTACAGGTCCTGAATTTCGTTAACTGGCGCTAAATTCAAGAAGATTTGATTCCCGGACCTGGAACCCCAGTCATGGCAGGAAAAACAGCGGGGATTTAACAATTAAAAAAGCAGAATGACAACAATTATCTCGATAACAATCCTAGGTGTCCTGGTCCTGTTCATGGGAATCCTGAAGAAGCAATCCTGGCTGCTGCCGCTGATTCTCGTGGGGCTGGCCGTTTCCATGGCACTTACAATCATGGAATGGAACACCTTCAGGTCATACAGCATGGGGATGCTGATCGTGGATAATGCAGCCGTGGCCTTCAGCACCGTACTGATCTTTTCCGCCTTCCTGATCTTTTCTCTGGCGGCCCATTATTATCGCGGGGTACAGCGCCCGCTCGACGATATCTACGGGGTGATGATCTTTGCCCTGGCAGGTGCCGTGATGATGACCTCATACGGCAACCTGATCATGCTTTTCCTGGGAATCGAAACCCTGTCGATCGCACTCTATGTGCTGGCCGGGAGCCATAAGGAGGCGATCACATCCAACGAAGCCACCCTTAAGTATTTTTTGCTCGGGTCGTTCCTGTCGGGATTTCTCCTTTTCGGCATCGCCCTCATCTATGGTTCAAGCGGCTCATTCGATCTTCACCGGATCTCCCTCTTTGTCTCCTCGTGTGCCGGCAACTACCCGCCGATGTTCCTGGCCGGGCTATTCCTGCTGATCATCGGCCTCTCCTTTAAAATTGCGATAGTCCCCTTTCATTTCTGGGCCCCCGATGTGTATGAAGGCACCCCGACGCTTTTGACGGCCTTTATGGCCACTGTCGTCAAAACAGCCGCCATCGTGGCCATGTTCCGCTTTTTCAGCCTGACCTTCAACGGGATTCACGGGGTATGGGAAAACACCATCTGGGTCCTGGCCGCCATCACGATCCTGCTGGGGAACCT